>NZ_JAIBFH010000470.1 GCF_019459675.1 Arenimonas sp. | reverse complement strand
GTCTCGGGGGGTTTACCCGGGGGCTTTTTTCGCCGTGCTTGTGGGGTTTTATATGTGGTACCTGATGCTCAAATTGACCGACCAGCGCGACACGCCGGTGTTGCCCTTGTCGTTGTTGTTCTCCTGCACGCCCGGACCCGTGCCCGGACCCGTCCAGGTGTAGACGTAACGACCCTGCGAGCCGGCCGGGCACAGCGGGGTGACGGTCGCGGTGCACACGCCGGAGTAGTTCGCCAGCTGCTGGGTGGAGTTGAAGCCGTAATCTTCGATCACGCCCCAGTCTTCGTTCAGCAGGTTGCCGATGTTCATGATGTCCAGGGCCAGCACGGCCTTGTGGTCTTCGGCGAAGCCCGGCAGTTCCTGCGACACGCGAACGTCGAAGTTGTTCACGAAGCCGGTGCGGAAGCCGTTGGCCGGGGCGATCTGGCCCTGGTAGGCCGACAGTTCCGGGTTGTCGGCCAGGTAGGCGAAGAACGAAGCTTCCATCGCCGCACCGCCGGTCCAGATCACGTCGCCCGGACCATTGGGGACGTAGAACAGGTCGTTGAAGCCACCACCGTCGCCGTTGGCGTCGTTGCGGAAGATGTAGCTGAACGGACGGCCCGAGCGACCTTCGTAGAACATGCCCACGCGGGTTTCGTTGTCGCCGAAGAAGTTGTGCTTCCACTGCAGGGAGCCGGTGAAGCGGTCCTTGATGGCGTAGCGCGAGTCGTACGCCACGTCTTCACCCTGGTTGCGGATGAGGGTGCTGCCCCAGTTCGACGAGTTCTGCGAGCTGGTCAGCGGGGTGACGTCGGTCGCCGCGGTGTAGGTGTAGGCGAAGCTCCAGGACCAGTTGTCCACCATCGGCTTGTCCAGGCCCACGGTCAGCTGCTGGCTCTCGCCCTCGCTGGTGTTGCGCAGCAGGAACACGTCGCCCACGCCGGCCGGGCGGAAGAAGCGGTTGCCCACGCCGTTGCGGCCGTCGGTGATGCCGAAGGTGTCGCGGAAGGCCGGGTCGAGGCCGCGCGCGTTCCAGTACAGTTCGCGACCATCGGGGCCGACGGCGGTGACGCCCTGGCCCGCCGAGTTGAACATGTCCAGGCGGTCGATGACGATACCGTCCTTGACGTTGGTCACCAGCAGCTCGGCGCTGAACACGGTGCCGTACCACGGCAGCTCGTGGTCGAAGGCGAGGTTGGCCTTCCAGGTCGACGGCAGGGCGAAGCCCGGCTCGATGATGTCGACGTTCTGGCGGCCAGCGCCACCGGCCGGGATGAACGGCGGCTGGTTGGGCGTGAACGGAGCCACCGGCGGGTTGCCGGAGCCGCCCAGCGAGTACTCGGTGTAGCTCAGGCCGGTGTTGCCATAGGCGCCGGCCACCCAGACGTTGGGCGAAGCACCCTGGAACAGGCCCACGCCGCCGCGCAGCTGGGTCGGGCGATCGGAGTCGAAGGTGTAGTTGAAGCCGGCGCGCGGCTGCAGCAGGCTGGCGTCGACGGTGCGGGTGTTGTCATAGCCGTAGGTCGAATCGATCAGCGCGTTGAACACCGGCTGGTCGTCGAAGTCGGGCATGTCGTAGCGCAGGCCGAACATCAGGGTCAGGTTGTAGTTCACCGACCAGCTGTCCTGCACGAACAGACCGGTGTTCTTCTGGTTGTACGAAGCCGGGATGTCGTCGTAGGTACGGCCCGGACCCGGGCCACGCACCACGTAGTTGGTCGGGGTGCCGGCGACGAACGCCGCCAGGTTGTTGAAGGTGTAGGTGCCGTTCTGGTTGCGGCCGAAGTAGTTGAAGATGTCGTTCGACTCGTGGTCGAAGCCGAACTTGATGGCATGGTCGCCGACGAACAGATTGCCGGAGCCGAACAGGCTCACCTGCTCGGTCTCGAGCACGTTCACATGCGTGTTCTGCTCGGTGCCGATGAAGATGCTGCTGTTGCCGCCAAAGCCACGGATTTCGATCTGCGGCAGGTTCGACAGCGGCACGCGCACGGAATCATACGTGCGGTAGGAGGCCTTGAACTCGGTCGAGAAGTTCTCGGTCCAGTCGCTGAAGAGCTCGAGCACGGTGGTGTCGAAGGTCTTGGGCAGGTCGTACCAGAAGCTGCTGAGCGAGATCGAGTTGTTGTCGACCTGCGGGAAGCGCAGGACGTTCTGCTCGAGGCTGCTGTAGCGCAGCGCGGCGCGGTGGTCGTCGGTGATGTTCAGGTCGATCTTGACCGCGAACTCTTCGATGTTGGTGTCGCCCGAAACAGCGGTGCCGCCGGCATCAAAGCCGTAGGCGGCGGCCGCGGCCTGGACGGCCGTGACGTTGGCCGGAGTAATCAGGCCCCTGCCGAACGGCGTGTCCGAGAAGCCGGTGCCCGGGTCGCCACGGGTGTAGTTCTCGTAGTTCACGAAGAAGAACAGGCGGTCCTTGATCAGCGGGCCACCGAAGGTGCCGCCGTAGGTGGTTTCTTCCGAGAAGCCGTTGAACGTGACGCCACGCAGGTCCTCGCGGACCCAATCGCCGTCGCGCAGGGTGTAGTACACCGAGCCGCCGAACTCGTTGGTGCCCGACTTGGTCACCGCGTTCACCACCGCGCCGGTGCCGCCAGCGATGGTGGTGTCGTAGTTGGCCACGTCGACGTTGATCGCTTCGATGGCATCGATGGACACCGGCTGACGCTCGGTCGGCAGGTTGTTCGATTCCAGGCCGAACGGATCGGACGAGCTGACGCCGTCGATCTTGATGAGGTTGTAACGGGTGTTCTGGCCACCGGCCGAGATCGCGCCGTCAGCCTTGCTGACCTGCGAGATGCGCGGGTCCAGGCGGATGTAGTCCTGGATGTTGCGGCCGGCGGAAGGCAGCGAGTCGATCTGGTCGCGGCTCACGTTGGTGCCGGTACCCATCTTGTCGGCGCTGAACACTTCGGCGGTGACGGCGGCGCCGGTGACTTCCACCGCGGCCAGCGTGGTGGTGTCTTCGCCCAGCACGGCGTCAACCGAGGTGGTCTCGGCCAGCTGCAGGTACACGCCCTCGCGCACTTCGCTCACGCCGTCCTTGACGACCGTGATGGTGTACGGGCCGCCGACGCGCAGGCCGCGCGCGGCGTAACGTCCGTCGGCGCTGGTGGTGGCCGTGCTGGTGGTGCCGGTGGGCACGTGCAGGATGGTCACCTGGGCGCCGGAAACGGGCTGCGAATCAGCGGCGACGATGCGACCGCCGACGACGGCCGTGGTGTTCTGGGCGAAGGCCGGCGCGGCCGCAAGGGCGATGGCGAGGCCAAGGGAGAGCTGAGACAGCCGAACCCGGTTGCGATTGGTCATGGTGGTTAACCCTGATTTTAGTGACTGAGGAAATGGGTGGTGCGGCGTCCCGCCGCTGCGCCTGACGGGCCAGGCGCGGCTAATCCTTGAAGAGTTGCCTGGACGGGAGTCCCCTGCGACCCGGGCAATAACAAGAGTTTAACACGCTACATTGGTCACATGTCATTCAGGTGACAAGCCCATGTCGGTCAAGGCTGCCCGCGAGGCAGGGCCTTACAGTCCGGGCGCGGCCCGCAGGTAGGTGGCCACGCCGTCCAGCAGCATCTGTACCGAAATGGCCACCAGCAGCATGCCCATCAGGCGCTCCACGGCCAGCAGCACCCGCATGCCCAGGACCTTGTAGAGGGAGGTGGCCGAGAACAGCAGCACCGCGGTGCCCAGCCAGGCCAGCACCAGGGCCAGGGTCCAGTCGCCCATCCGGCCCGGGTCCTGGCTGCCCAGCAGCATCACGGCGGCCATGCCCGAGGGGCCGGCCACCAGGGGGATGGCCATGGGGACGATGAAGGGCTCGCCGTCCGGCATTTCACCGAACATGCCCTCGGGGCGCGGGAACACCATCTTCAGGCCAATCAGGAACAGGACGATGCCGCCGGCGATGGACACCGACTCCTGGCGCAGGTGCATGGCCTCGAGCACGTATTTGCCGCCCCACATGAAGGCCAGCAGCACCCCCAGGGCGATCAGCAGCTCCCGGACCAGCACGATCCGGCGGCGGTGCGCGGGCAGCGGCTTGAGCAGGCCCAGGAACACCGGGATGTTGCCCAGCGGGTCCAGGATCAGGAACAGCAGCAGCGCCGCGGACAGGGTGGTCACGGCGACGGCACCCGCGGGGCCCAGACCTGGCCCCGGCGATCGACGCCCGCGGCACTGAGAAGATGCACGCAGGCCGGGGCGTAGGCCGCCGCCGCCGGCACCCGCAGCTGGGCCTCGTCGGCGTAGGCGCGGGCGCGCAGGTCGGTGCGCATCGGGCCAGGCTCCAGGCCCGCTACCCGGACCGTGGTGGCATCGGTCTCGGCGCTGAGCTGGTGCACCAGGTGGGCCAGGCCGAGCTTGGCCAGGCCGTAAGCACCCCAGTAGGGCTTGCCGACCCGGGCCGGGTCGTCGGTGACGAACACCACGGCGCTGTCGTCCGCCTGGCGCAGCCAGGGCAGGCAAGCCTGGGTGAGCAGCCAGGGCGCCGTCAGGTTGACGTGCAGATTGCGGACGAAGGCCTCCGGGTCGGTGGCCTCCAGCGGGGCCAGCCCGGTGAATTCGGCCGCGCAGTGCAGTAGACCGTGCAGCCCGCCCAACTCGGTGGCGACCTTCTCGGCCAGCACGGCGTAGTCCGACGGGTCGGCCCCGGCCAGGTCCAGCGGGTAAAGCGCCGGCTCGGGGCCCAGCGCTTTCACCGCGTCATAGACCCGATTGAGCTTGGGCACCCTTCTTCCGGCCAGCACCACCGTGGCGCCGGCGCGGGCGCAGGCCTTGGCGGCCTCGGCGCCCAGGCCTCCGTGGGCGCCGGTGATCAGCACCGTGCGCCCCAGCAGGGCGTCGGCGGCGACCAGGGGCATCGAGGCCGCGTCCGGATTCATGCCGCCTTTTGCGCCTCGGCCACCATGCGCGCCAGCTCGCCGCTGTCGAGCAGCTCAACGGTGATGTCGCAGCCGCCGATGAGCTCGCCATTGATGAAGAGCTGCGGGAAGGTCGGCCAATCCGAATAGCGCGGCAGGTTGGCGCGGATCTCGGGCTGCTCAAGCACGTTCACCGTGTGGAAGCTGGCCGCCCCGGCAGCCCTCAAGGCCTGCACCGACCGGCTGGAGAAGCCGCACATCGGGAACTGCGGGGTGCCTTTCATGAAGAGCACGATGGGATGGCCCTCGACCTCGGCCTTGATCTGTTCCTGCACACTCATGGAAAACTCCGTTCAGGCCGCAGCCCGGAAGCCGGGCGCGTTAAGGCTAGAATTATAAGGCCAACGCGGCGCCCGACGGCGTCCGCCCCCCTCGCAACCGGAGAATTCCATGGCCATCGAACTGCCTGCCCTGCCCTACGACCGTACCGCGCTGGAGCCGCACATTTCCGGCGAAACCATCGACTTCCATTACGGCAAGCACCACCAGGCCTACGTCACCAACCTCAACAACCTGATCAAGGGCACCGAGTTCGAAGAGCTCGAGCTTGAAGCCATCGTGCGCAAGGCCCAGGGCGGCATGTTCAACAACGCCGCCCAGGTCTGGAACCACACCTTCTATTGGAACTGCCTCAAGCCCAACGGCGGCGGCGAGCCCACCGGCGACCTGGCCGAAGCCATCACCAAGGCCTTCGGTTCGTTCGCGGCGTTCAAGGAACAGTTCACCCAGACAGCCGTCACCACCTTCGGCTCTGGCTGGGCCTGGCTGGTCCAGCGTCCCGACGGTTCGCTGGCCCTGGTGAGCACCCCCAACGCGGCCACTCCGCTGACCGGCACCGACACGCCCCTGCTCACCTGCGACGTGTGGGAACACGCGTACTACGTGGACTACCGCAACGCCCGCCCCAAGTACGTCGAAGCCTTCTGGAACCTGGTGAACTGGGACTTCGTCGCCAAGCAGATGAACTGACGCCCGCGCGCACGCCCACCGGCGGGCGCCAAGGGTCATTCCAGGTCGGCGCCTTC
>NZ_JAIBFH010000458.1 GCF_019459675.1 Arenimonas sp. | reverse complement strand
CTTACTTGATGACCTTGGCAACCACGCCGGCGCCGACGGTGCGGCCACCTTCGCGGATCGCGAAGCGCAGGCCGTCATCCATCGCGATCGGCGCGATCAGGGTGACCACCATCTTCACGTTGTCGCCCGGCATCACCATCTCCACGCCTTCCGGCAGCTGGCAGGCGCCCGTCACGTCGGTCGTGCGGAAGTAGAACTGAGGGCGGTAGCCCTTGAAGAACGGCGTGTGGCGGCCGCCCTCGTCCTTCGACAGCACGTACACCTCGGCTTCGAACTCGGTGTGCGGCGTGATCGAACCCGGCTTGGCCAGAACCTGGCCACGCTCCACGTCGTCACGCTTGGTGCCGCGCAGCAGCAGGCCGGCGTTGTCGCCCGCCTGGCCCTGGTCGAGCAGCTTGCGGAACATCTCAACGCCCGTGACGGTCGTCTTGACGGTCGGACGGATGCCGACGATCTCGATTTCCTCACCCACCTTGATGATGCCGCGCTCGATGCGACCGGTCACCACGGTGCCGCGGCCCGAGATCGAGAACACGTCCTCGACCGGCATCAGGAACGCCTTGTCCACGTCGCGCTGCGGCTCCGGGATCCAGGTGTCCAGCGCGTCCACCAGCTTCAGGATCGACGGCACGCCGATCGGGCTCTGGTCGCCTTCCAGCGCCGAACGCGCCGAACCCGTGATGATCGGGGTGTCGTCGCCCGGGAAATCGTACTTGCTCAGCAGCTCGCGGACTTCCATCTCCACCAGCTCCAGCAGCTCGGCGTCGTCCACCAGGTCCGCCTTGTTCAGGTAGACCACGATGTACGGCACGCCCACCTGGCGGGCCAGCAGGATGTGCTCGCGCGTCTGCGGCATCGGGCCGTCGGCGGCCGAACACACCAGGATCGCGCCGTCCATCTGCGCCGCACCCGTGATCATGTTCTTCACGTAGTCGGCGTGGCCCGGGCAATCCACGTGCGCGTAGTGACGGTTCGCCGACTCGTATTCAACGTGCGCCGTCGAGATCGTGATGCCGCGCGCCTTTTCTTCCGGCGCCGCGTCGATCTGGTCGTACGCCTTGAACTCGCCGCCGAAACGCTCGGCGCCGATCTTGGTCAGCGCGGCCGTCA
>NZ_JAIBFH010000457.1 GCF_019459675.1 Arenimonas sp. | reverse complement strand
GGGGGGCGGGCTGCTGGCGGGCGGGGGCGGGGCCGGCCCCCGCCCCGCCCCCCCCCGGCGCCAGCGCCGGCAGCGCAGCCAGCGCCATCAGTTCGCGCGCGGGCAGGTGCAGCCCAAGCCCCAGGTCAGCCGCCAGGCCCGGCTCGCCGTTCACCAGCAGCTCGGCGCCCACCGCATCGCAGCGGCTCGCCGCGGCGCGGGCCAGCCCGGCCAGGTCGGCCGCGGCCAGGCCACGCACGCGCAGCTGCACCCGGCGCACGCCGGCCGCCAGCGCGCGCTCAAGCCGCGCCAGGAAGGCGGTGGGTTCGACGGTTTCAGGACTCACCAGGTAGCGCCCGGGCGCCGTGAGCGCCGCCACCACCGGGCGATCGGCGGGCGGCATGGGATAGCTGTCAAGCTTTTCCAGCGGCGACCAGGCCAGCGCCTGGCGCTCGCGGCCGCGGGGCGTGCCCTGGAAGGCGGAAACAAGGTACACGTCCAGCACGATGCGCTTGCCGGGGTAGGCCTGCGGCACGCTGATCAGCGGCTCGGCGGTCAGCACGCGGATGCCCAGCTCCTCGTCCAGTTCGCGGTCCAGGGCCTGGCGCGCGGTTTCACCGGCTTCCAACTTGCCGCCAGGGAATTCCCAAGCGCCGGCAAGGTCGCGGCCGGCAGTGCGGCGCGCCAGCAGGATGCGACCGCGAGCGTCGCTCAGGACGGCCGCGACCACGTGGACCGGGCGGTCAGACCCGGCGCTGGCCATCAGGACCGAACCGGTGGATCAATCCAGCCGGCCGTGGCACTGCTTGTACTTCTTGCCGCTGCCGCAGGGGCAGGGATCGTTGCGGCCGACCTTGGGCTCGTCGCGGGTGGCCGGCTCGGCCAGCACGCCCATGCCCTGTGCCGCCAGCGCCTGCGCCTGCGCGGCTTCCTCGTCGGCGCCGTAGCCACCCGAATCGGCGTGCTGGAACTGCATCCTGCGGGTCTGGGCCTCGAGCTTCTGGCGCTCGGCCGCTTCCATCGCAGCCACTTCCTCTTCGCTGCGGATGCGCACGCGCGCCAGCAGCGACGTCACTTCCTGCTTCACCTTGGTCAGCATCTCGCCGAACAGTTCGAAGCTCTCGCGCTTGTACTCCTGCTTGGGCTGCTTCTGGGCGTAGCCGCGCAGGTGGATGCCCTGGCGCAGGTAGTCCATGCGCGCCAGATGCTCCTTCCAGTTCTGGTCCAGCACGTTCAGCATCAGGTGCTTTTCCAGGTGGCGCATCATATCCGGGCCCAGCTGGTCCTGCTTTTCCTTGAAGAACTGGCTGAAGGCCGCGTCGGCCATGTCGAGGATGCCTTCGGCGTCGATGGCTTCCTGCGCGTTGGCCGTGGACTGCAGGTCCAGCACCAGGCCGAACTCTTCCGACAGCGCGCGCTCCAGGCCCGGCAGGTCCCACTGTTCGTCCACCGAATCGGCCGGCACGTAGCGGCGCACGGTTTCGGCGAGCACGTCCTCGCGGATGGCCTGGATGGATTCTTCCACCGACTCCGATTCCAGCAGCTCGTTGCGCTGCTGGTAGATCACCTTGCGCTGGTCGTTGGAAACGTCGTCGAAGTCGAGCAGGTTCTTGCGGATGTCGAAGTTGTGCGATTCGACCTTGCGCTGTGCGTTCTGGATCTGCTTGGTCACCAGGCCCGATTCGATGACGTCCGATTCCTTCATGCCCATGCCGCGCATGGCCTTCTGCACCCAGTCGGCGGCGAAGATGCGCATCAGGTTGTCGTCCAGCGACAGGTAGAAGCGCGACGAGCCCGGGTCACCCTGGCGGCCGGCGCGACCGCGCAGCTGGTTGTCGATGCGGCGGCTTTCGTGGCGTTCGGTGCCGATGATGTGCAGGCCGCCCAAGGCCAGCACTTCGTCGTGGCGCTTCTGCCATTCGGCCTTGATGCGCGCGCGATCCAGGTCGGTGGCTTCCTCGGGCAGCTGGTGCAGCTCGGATTCCAGCGAGCCGCCCAGCACGATGTCGGTGCCGCGACCGGCCATGTTGGTGGCGATGGTGACGGCCTTGGGCATGCCGGCGTTGGCGACGATTTGCGCCTCGCGCTCGTGCTGCTTGGCGTTGAGCACTTCGTGCGGGATGCCAGACTCCTTGAGCTGCGCGGCCAGCAGTTCGGAAGTCTCGATGGACGTGGTGCCCACCAGCACCGGCTGGCCACGGCCGTAGCAATCCTTGATGTCCTCGATCACCGCGTCGTACTTGGCCGGGCGGGCCAGGTACACCAGGTCGGGATGGTCCTTGCGCACCATCGGCCGGTGGGTGGGGATCACCGCCACCTCCAGGCTGTAGATGCTCTGGAACTCGAAGGCCTCGGTGTCGGCCGTGCCGGTCATGCCCGCCAGCTTGCCGTACATGCGGAAGAAGTTCTGGAAGGTGATCGAGGCCAGCGTCTGGTTTTCGCGCTGGATCGGCACGCCTTCCTTGGCCTCCACGGCCTGATGCAGGCCGTCCGACCAGCGGCGGCCAGCCAGCGTGCGGCCGGTGAACTCGTCAACGATGATGACTTCGCCGTCGCGCACGATGTAGTCCACGTCGCGCTGGAACAGCGCATGCGCGCGCAGCGCGGCGTTGAGGTGGTGGACCACCGCCAGGTTGTTGCCCGAATAAAGGCTGTCGCCCTCGGCCAGGATGCCGGCTTCGAGCAGCAGCTCCTCGGCGTGGCCCATGCCCTGTTCGGAAAGATGGGCCTGCTTGCCCTTCTCGTCCACCCAGTAGTCGCCCTCGCCGTCTTCCTTTTCCTGCTTGATCAGCTTGGGGACGATGCGGTTGGTCTTGACGTACAGCTCGGGGGAATCGTCGGCCGGGCCGGAAATGATCAGCGGGGTGCGGGCTTCGTCGATAAGGATCGAGTCGACTTCGTCGACGATGGCGAAGAACAGGCCGCGCTGGTGGCGGTCTTCCTTGGCCAGCGCCATGTTGTCGCGCAGGTAATCGAAGCCGAATTCGTTATTGGTGCCGTAGGTGATGTCGGAACCGTAGGCGCCCTTCTTGTCCGAATGCGGCATGCCCGGATAGACCACGCCCACGCTCATGCCCAGGAAGTTGTACAGCTTGCCCATCCACCCCGAGTCGCGCCGGGCCAGGTAGTCGTTAACGGTGACCACGTGCACGCCCTTGCCGGCCAGCGCGTTCAGGTACACGGCCAGGGTGGCCACCAGGGTCTTGCCTTCGCCGGTGCGCATTTCGGCGATGCGGCCCGAATGCAGCACCATGCCGCCGATCAGCTGCACGTCGTAATGGCGCAGGCCCAGCGAGCGGCGCGAGGCCTCGCGGCAAACGGCGAAGGCTTCGATCAGCAGCGAGTCGAGGCTGGCGCCGTCGGCGACGCGCTGTCGGAACTCGTCGGTCTTGGCCCGCAGCGCCGCATCGTCCAGGCGCTCCATCTGGGGCTCAAGCGCGTTGATGGCGGCGACGTTCTTGTTGAACTGACGCAGCAGACGCTCATTGCGGCTGCCGAAAATGCGGGTAAGCAAGCTGTTGAGCATTGGGGAAACCATTTGGGGAACGGGTCGCGCGGAGGCGAAATAAAAAGGCCACGGCAGCCCTGGAAGGGCTTCGCGGCCGGCTAGTCTAACTTGGGGACGGGGGCGGGACTATCAAGCCCGCCCGGTGGGCTCAGCCGCGCGCCTTGTCCAGGTACTGGCGCGGGTTCACCTGGCGGTCGTTTAGCATGACCTCGAAGTGCAGGTGCGAACCGGTGGACCGGCCCGTGGAACCCACCTTGCCGATCAGCTGGCCGGCCCGCACGACGTCGCCGGCGCGGACCAGGTTGCGGGAGTTGTGGGCGTAAAGGGTCTTGTAACCGTTGCCGTGGTCGATCTCGACCACGTTGCCGTAGCCACTGCGGACGCCGGAGAAGCTGACGACGCCTTCGGCGGCGGCGGTGATGGGGTCGCCGGTATTGGCGTCGATGTCGATGCCCGCGTGGTGGGCGCGGCCACGGCCGAACGGGTCGGAGCGGCCGCCGTAGCCCGACGAGACATAGCCGGGCGCCGGCATGCCGGCCGGCGTGCGCTTGTTGTCCAGGTCGTGGTCGAACAGCAGCGACTCGATCACCGAGAGCTGGCGGCCGGAATGTGAGAACTGGGACTGCAGCGCGTCAAGGCTGGAAAGCAGGTCGCCCGACGGCACGTCGCTGGCGGACTCGGAGCCACCCTGGCCGGGCAGTTCGTTGAAATTGAACTCGCCGTCCTTGAGCTTGCCCACGCGTGTCAGGCGGTCGCCCAGGGCGTTGAGACGGTTGGCCTGGGCCTGGAGTTCGCCGACGCGGGCGGCGATGGCGTTCACTTCGCGCTGGGCGTCTTCGCGGGCCACGGTCAGGGCCACTTGCTGCTGGGCCATTTCAGCCTGGAGCCGGGTGATTTCCTCCAGGGCAGCGCCGTTGGCGCCGCGGGCGAGGTAGCCGGTTCCGAAGGCTACCGCCAGCACCAGGGCGATGGCGCCCAGGGCGATGCCGGCGGTTTTTGGATCATCGAACGCCAGTTTTTTTGGCGACCGAAGGAATTTTGCTGCGATGATGACATTCATCATGTCTAGACCACCTAAAACCAATGTCCGCGGCGCTTCGCCGACCGCCCTGCCCCCGCAAGCGCTGCAAGCGCTGGCTGGTACCGGACTGGCCAGCCTGATGGAGCGTGCCCGATGGTTGGACGCGCTCGACCCGCTGTTGCGCCAGAGTCTCCCCGCCACCGTGGCCGACCAATGCAAACTGGCCAACGTGGATGACAAGCACTTGGTGTTTCTGGTCAGCAGCCCGGTCTGGAAGGCCAAGCTGCGGCTGCATGCGGACGCCCTGCTGGACGCCGCGGCCGCGGCCGGGCTCAAGGCCGGGACGCTGGTGGTGAAAGTGGCTACACCCAGTCCTGCCGTCCCCACGGGGACCGGTCCAACGAGGCCGCTTTCCGAGGCGGTCCGCGATTCACTGCGGGCCACCGCCCAATCGGTTTCTGATCCGGAGCTCCGGGCCCAGCTTTTGAGGCTGGCCGCCAGCGCCCGGCCATCGGCCGACGGGGCATAATGCCCCGTGGAACGCTGTGAGTCGTTAATCGAGCGTTAAAGTGGCCGGATCGGCCCGCGATGTGCGTTCAGACCGCTTGCGCGGGATGGGCGTAGGAGATGGGCGCCAGGGCCGGATCGTCGAACGTCACCTCTTCCCAGGCCGTGGTGTCGGCCAGGAGGGTACGCAGCAGCTGGTTGTTGAGGGCGTGGCCGGACTTGTAGCCGTAGAAGGCGCCAATCAGGCTGTGGCCCAGCAGGTAAAGGTCGCCGATGGCGTCCAGGATCTTGTGCTTCACGAACTCGTCCTCGTAGCGCAGGCCGTCTTCGTTGAGCACGCGGTAGTCGTCCAGGACGATGGCGTTGTCCATCGACCCGCCCAGCGCCAGGTTGCGCTCGCGCAGGTACTCGATGTCCTTCATGAAGCCGAACGTACGGGCCCGGCTGACTTCCTTCACGAAGGACGTGGTGGGGAAGTCGATCTCGGTGCTGGACGTGGACTTGTTGAAGATGGGGTGGGCGAAGTCGATGGTGAAGCCGACCTTGAAGCCTTCAAACGGCTCGAAGCGGGCCCACTTGTCGCCGTCTTCGACCCTGAGCGGCTTGAGGATGCGGATGAAGCGCTTGGCCGCATTCTGTTCTTCGATGCCCGCCGACTGCAGCAGGAACACGAAGGGACCGGCCGAACCGTCCATGATCGGCACTTCAGCCGTGGACAGGTCTACATAAGCGTTGTCGATACCCAGGCCGGCCATGGCCGAGAGCAGGTGCTCGATCGTCATGACGCGGACATTGCCCTCGACCAGGGCGGTACAAAGGCTGGTGTCGCCGACTTTTTCGGCCTTGGCGTGGATTTCAACCGGCTGGTCGAAATCAACGCGACGGAACACGATCCCCGTGTCGGGAGCTGCGGGGCGGAGGGTCATGTAGACCTTCTCGCCGCTGTGCAGGCCGACGCCAGTGGCGCGTATGACGTTCTTGAGGGTTCGTTGTCTGATCATAATTTGTGGCGTTCTCCGAAGCGGGAGCGCGCAAAACCGTCCGAACGATAACACAGGGCGCACTGAACGAAAACCTAACAACTGGCGCTTTGTCACCGTCCGGAAACGCCTGGCGGGTAAAAACCCCGCCTGCAACAGGTAACCCCTTGACTGGATTGGAAAAGGACCCGCCGGACGGGCCGGCGGGCCAAGATTTCCATTCCCCCTGGGGACGACGGCTTGCCGCGCACTCCAGTGCGCGGCCGTGACGCCCGGCCGGCCGTCCAGGCCCGCCGGCTGCGGCTGCCCGCCCCGGGAGCGCCTGGTCGGGCGCCCACGGGTCGGCGGCCGCCTTGCTCAGTCGGCCTGGCGACGCAGGAAGGCCGGGATGTCCAGGTAGCTGTGGTCGTTGGGCAGGTCGGCCACGGCGCTGGAGGCGCCCGACGCCGGCTCGTGGGCCCGGCCCGCGCGCAGGTTCATGTGGCTGTGGGACGGCGCCGCGGTGACATTGGCCATCGCGCTGTCGTCGATCATGCCGGTGCTGGCGTTGCGCACCAGCTTCACCGGGGCACGGTAGACCTCCTTTTCCGGGGCGCGCGGGGCGACCTGGCGCACCGCGCCGCGGTTGAGGCCGGTGGCCACCACGGTCACGCGCACTTCGTCCTGCATCTCCGGGTCCAGCGAGGTGCCGATGACGACGGTGGCGTCCTCGGACGCGAACTCCTCGATGATGCGGCCGATCTCGTCGAACTCGGCCATCGTGAAGTCCGGGCCGGCCGTGATGTTGACCAGCACGCCGTTGGCGCCCATCAGGTTGACGTCGTCCAGCAGCGGGTTCTTGATCGCGGCCTCGGCGGCGGCCTGGGCGCGGTCGTCGCCGCGGGCCACGCCGGTGCCCATCATCGCCAGGCCCATTTCGGACATGACGGTGCGCACGTCGGCGAAGTCGACGTTGATCAGGCCCGGGCTGACGATCAGGTCGGCGATGCCCTTCACGGCGCCCAGCAGCACGTCATTGGCCGCGCGGAAGGCCTGCACCATGGTGGCCTGGCGGCCGAGCACGGTGATCAGCTTCTCGTTCGGGATGGTGATCAGCGAATCGCAGTGGTGGCTCAGTTCCTCGATGCCCTTGAGCGCGACCTGCATGCGCCGGCGGCCTTCGAACGGGAACGGCTTGGTGATGACGGCAACGGTCAGGATGCCCATCTCCTTGGCCAGCTGTGCCACCACCGGCGCGGCGCCCGTGCCGGTGCCGCCGCCCATGCCGGCGGTGATGAACACCATGTCGGCGCCTTCCAGCGCTTCGACGATGCGCTCGCGGTCTTCCAGCGCGGCCTGGCGGCCGACTTCCGGGTTGGCGCCGGCGCCCAGGCCCTTGGTGACGTTGCCGCCCAGCTGCAGCTGCATCTTCGCGCCGCACTGCTTGATGGCCTGCGCGTCGGTGTTGGCGGTGATGAACTCCACGCCTTCCACGCCCGCATTCACCATGTGCGCCACGGCGTTGCCGCCGCCGCCGCCCACGCCGATGACCTTGATTACCGCATTGGGTGCCAACTTTTCGATCAGTTCAAAATGTGCCATGTCCGCGTCCTCCGTGATTCGAATCCAGGGGTTTTAGTTTCTTGGTTGCTTTGTCTTGCCTGCTTGGTGCGTTGACTTCGCTCAGAACTCACCTCGGTACCAGTTCTTGAACTTCGTCCAAACCGTTCCCGCCTTCCCGGCCGACAGCGTCGGGCGGCGGGGATGTTCCAACTGGCTGCCCCACAGCAGCAGGCCCACGCCGGTGGCATGCACCGGGTTGCCCACCACTTCGCCCAGGCCCGACACGTGCTGGGGAATCCCCACCCGCACGGGCATGTGCAGCATTTCTTCGGCAAGCTCCACCACGCCTTCCATCCGCGACGCGCCGCCGGTCAGCACCAGGCCGGCGCGCACCAGCTCTTCGAAGCCGGAGCGGCGCAGTTCGGCCTGCACCATTTCGAAGATTTCCTCGTAGCGGTTCTGCACCGCCTCGGCCAAGGCCTGGCGCGCCAGGCGGCGCGGCGGGCGGTCGCCCACGCTCGGCACCTGGATGGATTCCTCGGCGGTGGCCAGCTGCGCCAGCGCGCAGGCGTAGCGCACCTTGATCTGCTCGGCTTCCGGGGTGGGCGTGCGCAGCAGGTGGGCGATGTCGTTGGTGACCTGGTCGCCGGCAATCGGCAGGGACGCGGAATGGCGGATGGCGCCCTGCACGAACACCGCGATGTCGGTGGTGCCGGCGCCGATGTCCACCAGCACCACGCCCAGCTCTTTCTCATCCGTGGTGAGCACGGCGGTGCTGGACGCCAGCGAGCTCAGGATAAGATCGTCCACCTGCAGGCCGCAGCGCTGCACGCACTTCATCACGTTGCTGGCGGCCGACTGGGCGCCGGTGACCAGGTGCGCACGCACTTCCAGGCGCACGCCGCTCATGCCCACCGGGTTGCGGATGCCTTCCTGGGAATTGTCGACGATGTATTCCTGGGCGATGGCGTGCAGGATCTTCTGGTCGGCGGGCACGGCCACGGCCTTGGCCGCTTCCAGCACGCGGTCCAGGTCGGCGTAGGTCACTTCGCCGCCCGCCACCGGCACGATGCCGGGCGAGTTGCGGCACTGGGTGTGGCTGCCGGTGATGGACGCATACACCGACCGGATTTCGCAGCCGGCCATCAGCTCGGCCTCTTCCACCGCGCGCTGGATGGACTGCACGGTGGACTCGATGTCCACCACCACGCCGCGCTTCATGCCGCGCGATTCGTGCGAGCCGATGCCGATCACCTCGATCTCCTGGCCGGGCGAGTATTCGCCCACCAGCGCGGTGACCTTCGAGGTGCCGATGTCGAGTCCGACGATCAGCGACTTGTCGCCTTTGCGATTCATGTGTTGGCCTGTGCTGCGGATGCGGGGGGAATGGCCGGCGGCGCGGGGGCGTCCTGCCAGACGAGGGTGAAACCGTTGGTGTAGCGCAGGTCGGCGCGTACCAGCACGCGCGCATCGGTGGCGCGAAGCTGCGGCAGCATCCGGGCGAAGCGCGCCAGGCGCGACTGCGGGTCGCCGCGGCCGGCCTCGATGCGGGTACCGTCGTCGAGCAGCAGGCTCCAGCTGCCGCGCGCGCTCAGGCTCACGGTGTCCACGCGCAGGCCCAGCGGCAGGAACAGCGGGCGCGCCAGGCTGTGGAAGGACATCAGTTCGCTCGCGCGCGCTTCCGGGCCTTCGAACATCGGGGC
>NZ_JAIBFH010000453.1 GCF_019459675.1 Arenimonas sp. | reverse complement strand
GTGCCGACGCCAAGTCGCTGGCGCGCGCCATCCGCGCCCGCGGCCGAATCGATCCGGTGGTCGCCGGCAGCGCGCGCGAGCTGCCCGCCGTGCTGGCCGACCTGCTCGCCGACGGCGACCTGCTGCTGATGATGGGCGCGGGCGACATCGGCTACGTCGCCGCGGACCTCGCGGCCCACGGCATCCACGGAGAACACCAGGCATGACGCCGATCCCCGCCCCGCGCATCAACGACGCCCGGGCCTTCGGCCGCGTGGCCGTGCTGATGGGTGGCACCAGCGCCGAGCGCGAGGTGTCGCTCAACTCCGGCGCGAACGTGCTGGAGGCGCTGCGCGCCAGGGGCGTGGACGCCCATGCCGTGGACGGCATCCCGGCGCTGATCGAGGCGCTGCGCGGCAAGCAGTTCGACCGCGTGTTCAACATCCTGCACGGCAACAAGGGCGGCGGCGAAGACGGCGTACTGCAGGGCCTGCTGGAAGCGCTGCAGGTGCCCTACACCGGTTCGGGCGTGCTGGGCTCGGCGCTGGGCATGGACAAGATCCGCACCAAGCAGGTCTGGCTTTCGCTGGGCCTGCCGACGCCGCGCTACGTGCGCCTGGCGCCGGGCGCCGACGTCCAGGCCGCGGCCATGGCCCTGGGCCTGCCGGTCATCGTGAAGCCGTCGTGCCAAGGCTCCAGCGTGGGTGTGTCGCGCGTGTTCAGCCAGGGCGACCTGGCGGCGGCCGTGGAGCTGGCTGCGCGCTACCCGGGCGAACTGCTGATGGAGCAGATGATCGTCGGCGGCGAATACACCGTTGGCATCCTGGGCGACGTGGCGCTGCCCAGCATCCGCATCGTGCCGGCCGGTGAGTACTACGACTACCACGCGAAATATGTCGCCGAAGACACCCAGTACGTTTGCCCCGGCCTGGACGGCGAGGCCGAGGCGCAGATGCAGGCGCAGGCGCTGGCTGGCTTCCGAGCCGCGGGCTGCACTGGCTGGGGCCGCGTGGACGTGATGCGCGACCGCGAAGGCAACAACTATCTGCTCGAAGTGAACACCGCGCCGGGCATGACCAGCCATTCGCTGGTGCCCAAGGCGGCCGGCCAGGTCGGCATCGGCTTCGAAGACCTGTGCTGGCGCGTGCTTGAAACCAGCCTTGCGCAGGAGGACGCCCGCCCATGAACGCCCTGCTGCGCATCCTGGCCTGGACCCTTGCGATCGCCCTGGTGGCGCTGCCCGTGGTGGCCGTGCTGAACGGCTGGATCGCGGGCGAGCGCTGGCCCATGCGCAGCCTGGCCGTCACCGGCGAGTTCAACCAGGTGGACGAAGCGGCCGTGCGCGAGGCGGTGCTGCCGATGGTGCAGCAGGGTTTCTTCGCGGTGGACCTGGACCAGGTGCGCGACGCGGTGGCGCAGCTGGCATGGGTGGAGCGGGTGGAAGTGCGCAAGCGCTGGCCCGACCGCCTGGAAGTGAGCCTGTCCGAACACACGCCGGTGGCGCGCTGGACCGGCGGCCGCATGCTGTCCGAAGACGGCAAGCTGTTCGCCGCCCCGGACGGCGCCGGCGCCGAGCTGCCGCTGTTCGAAGGGCCCGAGCCGCGCATCAGCGAGCTGATGGCTTTCCACAGCCTGGCCCGCCCGCTGTTCCTGCCGCTGGGCCTGAAGGTGGACACCGTGACGCTGAGTGCGCGCGGCAGCTGGAGCCTGCTGCTGGACGACGGCACCCGCATCGAAGCCGGCCGCGGCGAGCCGCAGGGACGCCTGGCGCGTTTCGCCCGCATGTTGCCCGGCATCCGCGCCGCCGACCCGCGCCTGCTGGTGCGTGCGGACCTCCGCTACACCAACGGCTTCACCCTGGTCTGGCAGGACGCCCCCGCGCCGCCAGTCATTCCCCCCGCTTCCGCAGCACAGGCCAACACATGAATCGCAAAGGCGACAAGTCGCTGATCGTCGGACTCGACATCGGCACCTCGAAGGTCACCGCGCTGGTGGGCGAATACTCGCCCGGC
>NZ_JAIBFH010000444.1 GCF_019459675.1 Arenimonas sp. | reverse complement strand
CGCAGCCCGGCCAGCAGGCTGTCCAGCCCCACCAGGTCGCCGGCTTCGAAGCGCGGAAGCGGCGCCACGCCGGCGATGTCGGCGTCGTGGGCGCTGGGGTGGCCGCCGGGGTCCCGGGGGCGGCGGGGGCGGCCGGGCGGGGGCTTCACCCGGGCCGCAGGCGGGGCGCTGCTGGCGCCGGCGCCGGGGGCGCAGCGCCTGGGCCTGAGGCCCGCGCTGATCGACCGGCTTGGCGAAGCGCTGGCTGACGCCGGCGCGCGCTGGGGCCGCGACGCCGCGCACCGCGTCGCCAGCGGTGCGCCGGACGAAAGCGCCTACACCTGGCAATGGGCGATCGATCGCCTGCTGCTGGGCCACGCCAGCGCCGACGACGCCGACATCGCCGGCGTGGCGCCGCTTCCGCGCTTCGAAGCCGGCGACCTGGTGGGGCTGGACAGCCTGCTGGCCGGGCTGCGCGCGCTGGAACGGCTGGCGCGCGAACTGGCGTCACCGCGCGCGCCGCTGCACTGGCCGCGCGTGCTGGCCGCCGTGCTGGACGACCTGCTGTCCGACCGCCCGCAGGATCCGGCCGACGCGCGCGCCATCGAAGCCCTGCGTGCGCACGTCGGTGCGCTGTCCGAACAGCTGGTGGCAGCCGGGCTCGACGCACCGATGCCGTCGTCGGTGGTGCGCGCCTGGCTGCAGGCGCGGCTGGGCGAAAACGACGACCGCCAGCCCTTCCTCAGCGGCGGCGTCACGTTCGGGCGCATGGTGCCGATGCGGCTGATTCCGTTCAAGGTCATCTGCCTGCTGGGCATGAACGACGGCGACTACCCGCGCCGCGACGCCGGCGGCGCGCTCAACCGCCTCACGGCCGCGCTCGGCACGCCGCGGCGGCAGGTGGGCGATCGCTCGGTGCGCGAAGACGACCGCTTCCTGTTCCTGCAGCTGCTGGCGTCGGCCGGGCAGGTGTTCTACCTCAGCTTCCTGGGCAACGACCCACGCAGCGGCGATTCCAAACCACCGTCGGTGGTGGTGTCGGAGTTGATGGACGTGGCGGCGCGCTATTTCACCGATCCGGCCGATGCCGCCGCGCGCCTGCTGCTGCGCCACCCGCTGCAGCCGTTCGCGCCGCAGGCGTTTGGCGCGGTGGTGGATGCGCGCGAAGCGCCGGCCGATGCCGCCCGCCGCATCGGTTTCCACAGCGCCTGGCGCCCCGCCGCGCAGGGGGGGCGCCGGGGGGCC
>NZ_JAIBFH010000441.1 GCF_019459675.1 Arenimonas sp. | reverse complement strand
GGGCGCCGTCGGCATTGCCGGCGCGCAGCCTGAGCCAGCCCAGGTGCCAGGCGGCCGTGGTGTCGTTGTCCTGGCGGGCCAAATGCTGCAGCAGGGTGTCGGCTTCGCCTGGCCTGCCGTCGGCGGCCAGCGCCAGCGCATGGTCGATGCGGTTGGGATCGGAGGGCATCGTGGCTGTCCGTAGGGGCTTGATGCCCTGATTGTAGGGCTTGAGCGCGAGGCGACCGAAGCGCCCGGAAAAAACAAAAGGCCCGCCGAAGCGGGCCTTTCGATGATTGGTGCCCAGGAGAGGACTCGAACCTCCACGGTTTTACCCGCTAGTACCTGAAACTAGTGCGTCTACCAATTCCGCCACCAGGGCAAGTGCTTCAGGCGCGAACGCCGTGAAGCCGCCTAAGTTAATGGCGGCCGACCCGATTGTCAACGCCCGGCACCGCATCAGGCGGCCTGACGCGGCCGCGGGTGTACCATGGCGCACATGACACAACCTCCCAAGAAGCGTGGCACCGGCGGCAAACTGCCGCCGTGGATGCCGGAAAGCGCACATACCGCCAGCCCGGCCAAGCCCGCTGGCGCCTCCAAGTCCAACGCCAGGTCCGGCGCCAAGTCCGGCGCCAAGCCGGGCGGCAAAGCCGGTCCCAAAGGCGGCGGCAGGCCGCCGTCGGCTGGCCCGGGCCGCCCCGGCAAGCCGCCGCGCGGCGCGCGTCCGGCGCACGGCCAGGCCGATCCGCATGCGGCCCGCGAGGCCCGCAAGTATGAACAGCCGATCACCAGCCGCGAAGCCATCAGCGACTTCATCAGCGACAGCAAGGGCCCGCTGACCGCCGAGGAGATCGCCAAGGCGCTCGAGCTCACCGCGCCCGATCGCTTCGAGGCGCTCACGCGCCGTCTGGCGGCCATGGTGCGCGACGGCCAGCTGCTGATGAACCGGCGCGGCGGCTATGCCACGGCCAAGAAGCTCGACCTGATCGCCGGCACCGTCATCGCCAATCCCGACGGTTTCGGCTTCCTGAAGGCCGAGGACGGCGGCGAAGACCTGTTCCTGCCGCCGGCGGAAATGCGCAAGGCGCTGCACGGCGACCGCGTGCTGGCCAGCGTCACCAACATCGACCGTCGCGGACGCCGCGAAGGTGCCATCGTCGAAGTGCTTGAACACCGCCTGACGCGCCTCACCGGCCGCTACAGCGAGCGCTCGCGCATCGGCATGGTGGTTCCCGACGATCGCCGCGTGCTCACCGAAGTGCTGATTCCACCGGAAGACCGCAACGAGGCCCGCGAGGGCCAGCTGGTGGTGGTGGAAGTGACCGCGCCGCCCGAGAACGGCCGTCCGCCGATCGGCCGCATCCTGCTGGTGCTGGGCGACAAGCTGACCCCGTCGCTGGTGGTGGAAGCCGCCATCCACGGCCACGACCTGCCGCACGTGTTCCCGCGCGAGGCGCTGGCCGAGGCCGCGCTGGTGCCGGTGGACGTGCCCGCCGCCGAAATCGTCGACCGCGTGGACCTGCGCAAGGTGCCGCTGGTGACCATCGACGGCGAAGACGCCAAGGACTTCGACGATGCAGTGTGGTGCGAGCCCAACAAGGGCGGCTTCCGCCTGATCGTCGCCATCGCCGACGTGTCGCACTACGTGCGCCCGGGCACGGCGCTGGACGATGAAGCCATCAAGCGCGCCACGTCGGTGTACTTCCCGGGCTTCGTGGTGCCGATGCTGCCCGAAAGCCTGTCCAACGGCATCTGCTCGCTGATGCCCAAGGTCGAACGCATGTGCTTTGCCTGCGAAATGCAGGTGGACTTCGAAGGCAACGTCACCGCGTCGCGCTTCTACGAAGCGGTGATGAATTCGCACGCGCGCCTCACCTACACCCAGGTGTGGAAGGCCGTGGGCGAGGCCGACACCGAGGCCGGCGCGGAAGCCATCGCCCAGGTGGGCTCGCTGATGCCCCAGGTGCAGCGCCTGCACCAGCTGTACAAAGTGCTGGCCAAGGCGCGCACGCGCCGCGGCGCCATCGAATTCGAATCCAGCGAAGTGCGCTTCGTGCTCGACAACAGCGGCGAAGTCATCCAGGCCGGCATGATGGAGCGCAACGACGCCCACAAGCTGATCGAGGAATGCATGATCGCGGCGAACGTCGAGGCCGCCAAGTTCGTCACCGACCGCCAGGTGCCGGCGCCGTTCCGCGTGCACCCGCGCCCGCCGGAAGCCAAGTACGCCGACCTGCTGGAGTACCTGTCCGAGTTCGGCCTGAGCCTGCCGCCGTGGAGCAAGGTCCAGCCCAAGGACTTCACCAACCTGCTGCGCAAGATCCGCGTTCGCCCCGACGCGCCGCTGCTGGAAACCGTGCTGCTGCGCTCGCAGAGCCTGGCCGTCTACCAGACTGAAAACCTGGGCCACTTCGGCCTGGCGCTGGAGGCATACGGCCACTTCACCTCGCCCATCCGCCGCTACCCCGACCTGCTGCTGCACCGGTCGATCAAGCACGCGCTGCTGTCGGGCGACCCGGACGGCTACCGCTACACGCTCAAGGAAATGTCGGCGCTGGCGCTGCACTGTTCGACGATGGAGCGGCGTGCCGACGAAGTCGAGCGCGAGGTGGACGAGCGCTATCGCGGTGCGTGGATGGAAAAGCACGTCGGCGACGAGTTCGACGGCGTCATCAGCGGCGTCACCAACTTCGGCCTGTTCGTCGAGCTGTCGGGCTCCAAGGTCAATGGCCTGGTGCACGTTACCCAGCTGCCGCATGACTTCTACCACTTCGACCCGCTGCGCCGGTCCCTGGCCGGCGAGCGCCAGGGCCTGAAGTTCCGCCTCGGCGACCCGGTGCGGGTGCTGGTGCTCAAGGCCAGCGTCGAGGACAAGCGCATCGACTTCAAGCTGGTGGTGCCGGACGGCGCGCCGAAGAAAAAGAAAAAGGCCTGACCAGGCAGGGAACCGCACGATGAGCAAGAAAGACAACTGGATCGCCGGCATCAACGCCGTGGCCTCGGCGCTTGAACACGACATCGAACACGTGCGCGAAGTTCTGATCGAAGCCGGCGGCAAGAACGCACGCCTGACCGAGATCGAGGAAACTGCCCGCCGGCGCGACATCTCGGTGCGGCGCATCCCGCTTCAGTCGCTGGAGGGCATCGTCGGCGCGATGCGCCACCAGGGCGTGATCGCGCGCTACGAGGCCGCCAAGCCGACCGACGAGAAAGACCTGCCGGGCCTGGTGGAAGCGGCCGAAGGCAAGGCGCTGGTGCTGGTGCTGGACGGCGTGCAGGACCCCCACAACCTCGGCGCCTGCCTGCGCAGCGCCGCGGCCGCGGGCGTCACCGCCGTGGTGATCCCCAAGGACAAGGCCGCGCCCATCAACGCGACCGTGCGCAAGACCTCGGCGGGCGCCGCCGACCGCATTCCCGTGGTCAGCGTCACCAACCTGGCGCGCACGCTGCGGGCGCTGCAGGAAATGGGCGTGTGGATCTACGGCCTGGACGGTACCGCCACCCAGTCCATCCACGCCATCGATTTCACCGGCAACGTGGCCATCGTGATGGGTGGCGAAGGCGAGGGCATGCGCCGGCTCACGCGCGAACACTGCGACGGCCTGGTCAAGATCCCGATGCCGGGCGAGATGGAGAGCCTGAATGTTTCGGTGGCCACGGGCGTGGCGCTGTTCGAAGTGGTCCGCCAACGGGGAGCAAAGGCATGAGCCTGCAGTGGTTCGATTTCGTGGGGCTGGCCGGCGTCGCCTTCGTGCTGGGTTCTTTCTATTTGCTGCAGGCCGGCAAGCTGGCCAGTGACGCCATCGGCTACCAGCTGGCCAACCTGTTCGGCGCGATCTTCTTCCTGGTGTCGATCTTTGGACCGTCGCCGGATTTCCGCGACGTCATTTCCGTCACCATCATGCAGTTCGCGTGGATAGCCATCAGCCTTTACGGCATGTGGCGCGGCATCAAGGCGCGCGCCGCCCGGTTCAGCGGCCGCAACACGCCGCCGTCCGCCTAGGGCAGCCAGCGCTCAGCCCAGGCTTGCCGCCCACTCGTCGTCGCTGCCCTCGTTGATGCCTTCGAACAGGAAGGTGCTCAGGTAGCGCTCGCCGGTGTCGGCGACCATCGCCAGCACCACGCTGCCGGGCTCGAGGTTGCGGGCTACTTCCAGCGCCGCGGCGAAGCTTCCGCCGCCGGAAATGCCGCAGAAGATGCCTTCCTTCATCGCCAGTTCGCGCGCGGTGTCGCGCGCCAGGACGTCGGTCACCGGCACGATCAGGTCGTAGACGTCGCGGTTGAGAACGTCGGGGATGAAGTCGGGCGACCAGCCCTGGATCTTGTGCGGCGCCCAGGGCTTGCCTGAAAGCAGCGCCGCGCCATCGGGCTCGGTGACGGCGATCTTGAGGTCGGGCCGCGCCAGCTTGAGCATCTCGCCCGCGCCGGTGATGGTGCCGCCGGTGCCGTAGCCGGCCACGAACCAGTCCAGCCGCTTCATGGCGAAGTCGCGCAGGATCTCTGGCCCCGTGGTGCTGCGGTGGTAGGCCGGGTTGGCCTCGTTTTCGAACTGCCGCGCCAGGAAGGCGCCGTGCCTGGCGGCGAATTCCTGCGCCCGCTTCACCATGCCCGTACCGCGCTCGGCGGCCGGCGTCAGGATCACTTTGGCCCCCAGTGCGCGCATCAGCTTGCGGCGCTCCACCGAGAACGTTTCGGTCATGAAGGCCACGAACGGATAGCCACGCGCCGCGCACACCATCGCCAGCGCGATGCCGGTGTTGCCCGACGTCGCTTCGACCACCATCTGGCCGGGTGCCAGGGTGCCGCGCTGCTCGCCGTCCAGGATGATGGCCAGCGCCAGGCGGTCCTTCACCGACGACATCGGGTTGAAGTACTCCAGCTTGGCGTACATCGTCACGCCCGGCGGCGCGAGCTGGTTGATGCGGACGATTGGCGTGTCGCCAACGGTGCCCAGGATGCTGTCGTGGATCATGGCGTGCCCTCACTCAACGTCGGGGAGGATGGCGTCAGTCTTCGTGCGCGGCCGCGAGGTCGTTCTCGGAGAACTGGCGCCAACGGTTGAGCACCGCGCAGAACAGCTGTGCGGTGCGTTCGGTGTCGTACACGGCCGAGTGCGCCTGGTCGGCGTCCCACGGCAGGCCCGCCGCCTGCACGGCGCGGCTGAGCACCGTCTGGCCATAGGCCATGCCGGCCAGGGTGACGGTGTCGAAGGTGCTGAAGGGATGGAACGGGTTGCGCTTGTGGCCCACGCGAGCCACGGCGGCATTGAGAAAGCCCAGGTCGAAGTGGGCGTTGTGCCCCACCAGGATGGCGCGCTGGCAGCCATTGCGTTTGGCCGCCGCGCGCACGGGCGCGAAGATGTGGTCCAGCGCCGCGCGCTCCTCGATGGCGCCACGCAGCGGCGAGTCGAGCCGGATGCCGGTGATTTCCAGCGACTTGGGATCGATCTCGGAGCCTTGATAAGGCTCGACGTGGGTGCTGACCGTTTCGCCCAGGACATAGAAGCCGTCACCGTCGAGTTCGATCGGCACCGCGGCGATCTCCAGCAGGGCATGCCGGGTGCAGTCGAAGCCGCCGGTTTCGACGTCCACCACCACCGGGAGGAAGCCGCGGAAGCGCTGCGACATGCGCGGCAGGGGGTTAGATTCCATGCCGGGCAGGATAGCAGAGGGTCAGGTGAGCAGCAGGCGATGCGTCCCCAGCATCAGCACGCCTGCAGCGGCCAGGGCCAGGCCCGGCACCGGAATCAGAAGCGCCAACGGTACGCCGATCACCAGGCAGGCCAAGCCCCAGGCGGACGTGTCGTGGATGCCGCGCCGGGTGTGGTTGCCGGCCAGACGGGAAAGCAACGCATCCAGGCTCAACTGGCCCGCGCCCCGGAAGATCAGCGGCAGCAGCATCACCGCGAAAATGAGCGGCAGCTTGAAGTTGCCCAAACCCTTGTCGCTGATGGCGTAGCCCTTGGCCAGTTCAGCCAGCGTCTGCCAGTCATCGGGCCAATGCACCGATGCGGTGGCCACCGCGGTCAGCACCAGCAGGGTGAAGGCGAAAAACCGCGTGCCCAGGCCCAGCAGCAGCGCCAATGCCCCAATGATCTCGAACCACGTTGCCATGGCCCAGTTCAGGTCGGGTGGCGCGAGATGGAAGGGGAACGGGAAGTTGGACTGGATGCCGGCGAACCAGTTTTCACCGCGCAGTTTCCCGACGCCGGCTTCCCAGAACTCCCACGCCAGGATCAGGCGCAGGCCCAGCGGTGGCAGCCATTCGCCAACGCCGTCCAGCCGTTCGGTGTGCGCCGTCCAGCGCTCGCTCAATGGGATGGCCATGGGTGACTCCGTCAGGGAATACGCGAGCCGAGCAGGACGCCGCCGGCGAGGAATTGACGCAGCATGTCGTGGCCCAGCGCCACGAAGGCCTCCGCATCCGGCGCCAGCGCTTCGGCGGCCAGGGCCAGCAGCTGTTGGCGGCCGGAAAGATTGGGTTCGTCCGACAGCCGCTGCAGCAGGCGGAAGCTGAGCGGGCTGAGTTCGTTGAAGCGCACCTTGCAGGTTGCGTCGCGCTGCACCAGCAGGAAGGTGGCGGCGGTGGGCGGCTGGTCGGGCTGGAAGTCCGGCGACAGGCGGTGCACCGGCCACGCGTAGGCCAGCGGCCAGGCCAGCGGCGACAGCACCGGTACGCCGGTCAGCAGGTCGCCGGCGGCGTCATGGGGCGCGTCGGCCGCGCTGGCTTCGCTCAGGTCCAGCGCCAGCTCCACCCATTCGTAGTGCGCCAGCTCCAGCAGCCACGGCCTGTCCCCGCGGCCAGCGTCGGCGCGCACCTGCAGGTACTGGATGAACTCGCGCGGCAGTTCGGGAAACAGCGGCGTGGCGGCCCGGTGCTCGCGGTAGAAGTCGCGCACCAGCGCGTGCCAGCCGTCGTCGCCAAGCAGCTTGCGGATGACCGGGAAGTTTCCGGCCAGCAGGCCCTGCAGGCTGCTGTAGAACAGGTCGCGGTAGATCGCCAGGCGGCGGTCTTCGATGCCCGGGGGTGGCGGTGCGTGGTCCGGGTCGCGGATGTGCGCGGCCAGCCGGAACTGCTGTTCGCGCAGCGACTCAGCCGCGGGCATGGCGCACGCCGGGCGTGGCATGGCGGTGCAGCACGTTGCGCACGGTGGCCACTTCGGCCACCAGTTCGGCGAAGGGCGGGAAGTTGAAGTCGCGCTCCAGCAGCGCCGGGCGCGGGCCGAACACGCGGCAGGCCTCGTCCAGCAGCGCCCACACGTCGGGGATGACGGGTGCGGCGTGGGTGTCCACCTTCAGGTCGTCGGCTTCGTCGTAGTGGCCGGCGACGTGGAAGTAGGCAATGCGCTCGCCGGGGATGGCGCGCAGGAACTCATGGGCGTCGTAGCGGTGGTTGATGGCGTTGACGTGGATGTTGTTCACGTCCAGCAGCAGGTCGCAGTCGGCCTCGGCCAGCACCGCGCGCAGGAAGTCGATCTCGGGCATGCCCTGGTAGGGCGCCGCGTAGTAGGAAATATTCTCCACCGCGATGCGGCGGCCCAGCGCGTCCTGCACCTGGCGGATGCGGGCGGCCACGTGGTGCACGGCCTCTTCGGTGAAGGGGATGGGCATCAGGTCGTAGAGCTGGCCGTCGTCGCTGCAGTACGACAGGTGCTCGCTGAAAATCGGCACGCGGTGTTCGTCCAGGAAGCGGCGCAGCTTGAGCAGGTAGGTCTGGTCGAACGGTTGCACCGCACCCAGCGACAGCGACAGGCCGTGGCAGACCAGCGGATGCCTGCGGCTGAGTTCACGCAGGCCTTCGCCGAAGCGGCCGCCCACGCCGATCCAGTTGTCCGGCGCGCATTCCAGGAAATCGAAATCACCCGGCGCTGCAGCCTGCAGCGGACCCATCAGGGCCCGCCGCAGGCCGAGGCCGGCGGCCATCGGGGAAAGGGAAGGGATGGCCGTCATGCTCGCGCGCTTACTTTTCTTCGCCGCACTTGCCTTCGCCGCACTTGCCCTCGGTGCCGGCCTTGTCGCCGCCGCACTTGCCTTCTTCGGCCGCCTTGTCGCCGCCGCACTTGCCTTCGTGCTCGCCCTTCTCGGCGCCGCAGTGGCCTTCACCGCACTTGCCTTCCATGCCGGCCTTGTCGGCGCCGCACTTGCCTTCTTCGGCCATCTTGGCTTCGCCGCACTTGCCTTCGCCGCACTTGCCTTCACCGCACTTGCCTTCCTCGGCCTTGGCTTCGGCGGCCGCCACCTGGTAGCCCTGGGCCAGGCTGTTCATCGCAAAGGCGGAGCTGGACAGCGCCATGCCGCCCAGCATCAGCGCGCCGGCAGCCATGACGAAGGGTTTCATCGGTTTGTTGGACATGGTCTTTGCTCTCTCTGGCAGATGCGGGCGGGCCCGCGGGGTGGATTGGGGTGGTTCAGCTGGAAAGATACTCGCGCGCCAATGAACGTGCGCGGTGCAGCCGGGCCTTGGTGGCTTCGCGGGTCAGGCGCAGGCGCTCGGACAGCTCTTCGATGTTCAGGCCCTCCAGGTCGCGCAGCAGCACGATTTCGCGGTAGTGGGCGGGCAGCGCTTCCATGGCCGCGGCCAGGTCGCGGGCCAGGCCGCGGTGTTCCACCTGGCAGGTGTCGGCGATGTCGTCGGTGATGGGTTCATGCATGAAGCCACGCACGCCGCGCTTCATGCGGTTGCACTCGCGCTTGACGATGCGGAACAGCCAGGACGCGAAGCACTCCAGCTGGCGCAGGTCCGTCAGGCGGCGCGAGGCGGTGAACAGGGCCTCCTGCACGGCGTCCTCGGCGTCGTTCACCACGCAGTGGTGTTCGGCGTAGCGGCGCAGGTGCTGGCGCGAGCGCGCCAGCACGCGCTCCAGCGCCGGGCGGTCGCCGGCGCGTGCGGCTTCGAGATCAGTAGTCCAGGCGAGGGTGTTCATGCGTGGGCAGGCGTCTTTTTCTCGAGCATGGACCGGAATGATCCTGCTGTCATGACTCCAAAGAGCCTGGCCGGGGGCGGGGAGGTTCACACCTTGCGGGCCACGGTTACCCGGCGTTCAGGAAAATTCGTCGGTGGCAGGCGCGGTCTTGGGCCTCGCGCCTGGCCCATCGGGCATCCGGCATCCGGACCCGGTCTGAGGCCCCAGGTCCCAGCGCCCGTATCCGGGCCCTGGGGCGTCAGGCGCGGGCACCGGCGTCGGCGTGCCGGGGCAGGGCCAGCGACACCCCGGCCGCCACGGCCACGAACGCCGCCGAAATCCACAGGCAGGCCGCCAGACCGGCCATCTGGTAAACCCAGCCCGACAGCACCGTGCCCAGCAGCCGGCCGGCGGCGTTGGCCATGTAGTAGAAGCCCACGTCCAGCGACACGCCATCCTCGCGGGCGTAGCTGATGATCAGGTAGCTGTGCAGCGCCGAGTTCAGCGCAAACAGCACGCCGAAGGCCAGCAGGCCGCCCACCAGCACGGGACCCGGGGGCCAGCCCGCGGCCAGCCCGAGCGCCATGCCGGCGGGCAGCACCGCCAGCGGCAGTGCCCAGCGCAGGGCGGTGCGGCCGTCGGGCGTGGCGCGCGTGCGCAGGCCGGTGATGGCGGGCGCCAGCGCCTGCACGGCGCCGTAGCCGATGATCCACAGCGCCAGGAAGCCGCCGATCTGCAGGTGGCTCCAGCCCAGCTGCGTGGCCAGGAACACCGGCAGCGCCACGACGAACCACACGTCGCGCGCGCCGAACAGGAACAGCCTCGCCGCCGACAGCCGGTTGATGGCCGGACTCTTGGACAGCAGCTCGCGGAACTTCGGCTTGGCCTTGGCCTTGCCCAGGTCAGGCCTGAGGAACACCACGCTGCCCAGCCACACCAGCCCCAGCGCGCCGGCCATCGCCAGCACCGCGCCATCGAAGCCCAGCGCCGCCAGCAGCAGTGCGCCCAGGAAGAAGCCCACGCCCTTGAGCGCGTTCTTCGAGCCCGTCAGCAGCGCCACCCAGCGGTACAGCCGCGCCTGCTGGTCGCCCGGCACCAGGGACTTCAGGCTGCCCTTGGCGCTCATCTTGTTGAGGTCCTTGGCGATGCCGCTGAAGGCCTGCGCCGCCATTACCCACGGCACCGTCAGCATCGCCGCGGGCACCGCCAGCATGACCAGCGCGCCCACCTGCAGCGCCAGACCCAGGTTCATCGTGCGGTTCAGGCCGATGCGTGCGCCCAGCCAGCCGCCCACCAGGTTGGTGATGACGCCGAACACTTCATAGAACAGGAACAGCAACGCCACCTGCAGCGGCGAATAGCCCAGCTGGTGGAAGTGCAGCACCACCAGCATGCGCAGCGCGCCGTCGGTGAGGGTGAAGGCCCAGTAGTTGCCGGTGACCAGCAGGTACTGGCGCACCCCTGGCGATGCGGATGTCACGCCAGGCCCACCTTGCGCGCCAGCTCGACGGTGCGGTTGGCGTAGCCCCATTCGTTGTCGTACCAGGCGAACACCTTCAGCTGCGTGCCGTTCACCACCATCGTGAACGGGCCATCGACGATGCCCGAGCGCGGGTCGGTGCGGTAGTCGATGGACACCAGCGGGCGCGTTTCAAAGCCGAGGATGCCCTTGAGCGGGCCCTCGGCCGCGGCCTTGAACAGCGCGTTGGCCTCTTCGGCGGTGGTGGCGCGCTCGAGTTCAAATACGGCGTCGGTGAGCGAGGCATTGGCCAGCGGCACGCGCACGGCGTGGCCGTTCAAGCGGCCCTTGAGCTCGGGGAAGATATCGGTGATCGCGGTGGCCGAGCCCGTGGTGGTGGGGATCAGGCTCATGCCGCAGGCGCGGGCGCGGCGCAGGTCTTTGTGGGGTTGATCAAGGATCGACTGGGTGTTGGTGAGGTCGTGCACGGTGGTGATGGAGCCGTGGCGGATGCCGAGGCTTTCGTGCACCACCTTCACGATCGGCGCCAGGCAGTTGGTGGTGCAGCTGGCGGCGGTGACGATGCGGTGTGCGGCGGCATCGAACAGGTGGTCGTTCACGCCCATCACCACGTTCAGCACGCCCGGCTCCTTCACCGGCGCGGTGACGACCACGCGCTTCACGCCCTGGTCGAGATAGGCCTTCAGGGCGGCGGTGGTCTTCATCTTGCCCGAGGCCTCGATCACCACGTCGCAGCCCGACCAGTCGGTGTCGGCGATGGTTTTGTTGCGCGTGGTGGTGATGCGCTGGCTGCCCACGATGATGGCGTCGCCGTCGTGGCCGGCGTCGTGGGCCCAGCGGCCGTGCACCGAGTCGAAGTTGAGCAGGTGGGCGAGGGTGGCCGCGTCGCCGCCCGGATCGTTGATGTGCACGAAGGCCAGGTCCGGCCAGTCCCAGGCCGCGCGCAGGGCGAGG
>NZ_JAIBFH010000437.1 GCF_019459675.1 Arenimonas sp. | reverse complement strand
GCGCTGCGCAGTGCCTCGGCCAGGTCGTCGGGGATGCGCTGCACGTCCACCGGGACGGTGAGCAGCCAGGGCGTGGTGCAGGCCGCGCACAGGGCTTCGAGCGCCGCCAGCGGGCCGGCGAAATCCGGGCGCTGGTCCAGCACGGCGCGCAGGCCCATTTTCGTGAAGCGCGCGTCGTCTGCGCGGGTGCTGACCAGGCGCTCGGCATAGCCGCCGGGAAAAGCCGACAGCGTGTGCTGCAGCAGGGTCTTGCCGTGGTGCATCACCCAGGCCTTGTCGCGCCCGCCCAGCCGCTGGCCACGACCACCCGCCAGCACGCCCAGGGTTATGGCCGTGCGCGGTATCACTTGCCCTTGACGTGCTTCATCAGGCGCCGCTTGGCTTTCACCTGGCGCTCGGTCAGCACGTTTTTCTTGCCTTCATACGGGTTCTCGCCTTCGCGGAACACGAACTTCACCGGCGTGCCCACCAGCTTGAAGCGCTTTCGGAAGAAGTTCTCGAGGTAGCGGCGATAGCTGTCGGTCAACGACGTCAGGCGGTTGCCGTGCACGATGAAGGTGGGCGGATTGGCGCCGCCCGGATGGGCGAACTTCATCTTGGCCACGTGCCCGCGAACCACGGGCGGCGGGAAGCTTTCCACCGCAACCTGCAGCGCCTTGGTGGTTTCGGCGGTGCTGAACTGGTGCGTTGCCGAGGCGTGCGCGCGATGGATGGCCTTGAACAGTTCCTTCAGGCCCGTGCCGTTCTTGGCCGAGATGGTCATCCGCTCGGCCCATTCGCAAAACGACAGCTTGCGCTCGAGCATCGACAGCGCCTGTTCGCGCGTGTACTTGTCCTGGTCGTCCCACTTGTTGACCGCGATCACCAGGGCGCGGCCCGAGTCGAGCACGTAGCCCAGCACGGTGGCGTCCTGCTCGGTCACGCCTTCACCGGCGTCGAGCATCACCACCACCACCTGGGCATTCTCGATGGCCTGCAGGGTCTTGAAGACGCTGAACTTCTCCACCGCCTCTTCGACCTTGGCGCGACGGCGCAGGCCGGCGGTGTCGATCAGGCGGTACTGCTTGCCGTCCCGTTCCATGTCCACCGCAATCGAATCGCGGGTGGTGCCGGGCACGTCGGAGGCGATCATGCGCTCCTCGCCCAGCAGGCGGTTCACCAGCGTCGACTTGCCGACGTTGGGGCGGCCGAGGAAGGCGATGCGGATGCGGCCGGGCTCGTCGGGAAGGATCTCGACGTCGCGCTCGGCCGGCAGCTCGGGAATGATTTCTTCCAGCAGGTCCGGGATGCCGCGCTGGTGCGCCGCCGAGATCGGGATGATGCGCTCGACGCCGAAGCTCGCGAACTCGTTCACCACCGCGTCCTCGTCCAGCCCGTCGGTCTTGTTGATGACCAGGAAGAAGCGCTTGCCGCTCTTGCGCAGCCAGTTGAGGATGTTCTGGTCCAGCGCCGACGGCCCTTCGCGGCCGTCCACCACGAACAGGACCAGGTCGGCTTCTTCCACGGCCGAACGCGCCTGGCGCGCGGTGGCGCCAGCCAGGCCCTCTTCGTCGCCCGACAGGCCGCCCGTGTCGCACAGGGCGAACGGATGGTCCTCGTCGCGACGGCAGATGCCGTAGTGGCGATCGCGGGTGACGCCCGGCTCGTCGTGGACGAGGGCGTCGCGGCTGCGCGTGAGCGCGTTGAAAATCGTGGACTTGCCGACATTCGGCCGGCCTACGAGAGCGACCAATGGCAACACGTGGATCTCTCCCGATGATGGTGGGTGTTTCCCGCGCTGGAAGCGCGAACCGGCCCGCCGGGGCCGGGGGGGCGACCGCCCCCCCCCCCGGGGGGGGCCGGGGGCC
>NZ_JAIBFH010000421.1 GCF_019459675.1 Arenimonas sp. | reverse complement strand
CCCGGATAGCCGACGTGCTGGGCGCCGAACATGGCCTGGAGCTCACTTCGGTGGAAGCCGAGGCCGACGTGATCCTGGTCAACACCTGCTCCATCCGCGAGCGGGCCGAAGACAAGATGTTTTCCCTGATCGGGCAATGGAAGCACCTCAAGCGCGACAAACCGGTGCTGATCGGCGTCGGCGGCTGCGTGGCCAGCCAGGAGGGCGAGGCCCTGCTCAAGCGGGCGCCGTGGGTGGACCTGGTGTTCGGCCCGCAGACCCTGCACCGCCTGCCCGACATGATCGATGCCCGCCGCGCCACCGGCAAACCCCAGGTGGACATCAGCTTCCCCGAAGTGGAGAAGTTCGACCGCATGCCCGAGCCGCGCGCCGAAGGCGCCAGTGCCTATGTTTCGGTGATCGAGGGCTGCAGCAAATACTGCTCGTTCTGCGTGGTGCCCTACACCCGGGGCGAAGAAGTGTCGCGGCCGTTCGACGACGTTCTGGTGGAAGTGGCGAAACGGGTGGCGCAGGGCGTGCGCGAGGTCCACCTGCTGGGCCAGAACGTCAATGCCTACCGGGGACCGATGGCCGACGGCGACGTGGCCGACCTGGCCTTCCTGCTGCGCGCCGTCGCCCAGATCGAGGGCGTCGAACGCATCCGCTACACCACGTCCCACCCGGTGGAGTTCACCGACGCGCTGGTGCTGGCGCACCGCGACCTGCCGCAGCTGGCCAGCTTCCTGCACCTGCCCGTGCAGTCGGGGTCGGACCGCATCCTGGCGGCGATGAAGCGTGGCCACACCGTGCTTGAGTACAAGGCGAAAATCCGCCAGATCCGCGAGGCCAAGCCCGGCATCTCGATCAGTTCGGACTTCATCGTCGGGTTCCCGGGTGAAACCGACCGCGACTTCGAGGCCACGATGAAACTGATCCAGGACATCGGGTTCGACCAGAGCTATTCGTTCGCCTACTCGCGCCGGCCGGGCACGCCGGCCGCCAACCTGCACGACGAGGTGCCGGCCGAAGTGGCCAACGCGCGCCTGCGCCGCCTGCAGGAAGCCATCAACGACAGCGCGCGCAGGATTTCCCAGGCCATGGTCGGCACCGTGCAGCGCGTGCTGGTGGAAGGCCCGAGCGCGCGCAACCCGGACGAACTCACGGGCAAGACCGAGAACATGCGCAACGTGAACTTCCCCGGCCAGAAGAGGCTGGTGGGACATTTCGTGCAGCTGCGCATCACCGAAGTCCGCGCCAATTCACTGCGCGGTGAAATACTGACAAAGGAAGGCGTCGCGGCATGAGCAAACCCCAGCAGCGTGATTTCGTCCTGGAGCCCGAGGACAGCGAAAGGCTGGCCAACCTGTGCGGCCCGTTCGACGAACACCTCCGCCAGATGGAGCTGCGCCTGGGCGTGGAAATCGCCAACCGGGGCCACGTCTTCCGCGTCACCGGCGAGGCCAAGGCCGCCGTGGCGGCGGAGAAACTGCTGCATGCGCTTTACCAGGAGGCGAGCAGCGAGACCCTGGACGCGCATGCCATCCACGACCACCTGGGCAGCGCCCACCTGGAACGGGTGGCGGCCGGCTTCGACGCCTCGGAGGTGGCCATCAAGGTCAAGCGGGGCACCGTGCGGGGCCGCGGCGCCAACCAGGCCAAGTACCTGCAGGCCATCCACACGCACGACATCAGCTTCGGCATCGGCCCGGCCGGCACCGGCAAGACTTTCCTGGCCGTGGCCAGTGCCGTCGAGGCCCTGAACGAATCCCGGGTGCAGCGCCTGTTGCTGGTGCGGCCGGCGGTGGAGGCAGGCGAAAAACTGGGCTTCCTGCCCGGCGACCTGAGCCAGAAGGTGGACCCCTACCTGCGCCCGCTCTACGACGCGCTGTACGAAATGCTGGGCGTGGAAAAGGTGGCCAAGCTGCTTGAGCGCAACGTGATCGAGATCGCGCCGTTGGCCTACATGCGCGGGCGAACGCTCAACGACGCCTACGTGATCCTGGACGAGGCGCAGAACACGTCGGTGGAGCAGATGAAGATGTTCCTGACCCGCCTCGGCTTTGGCTCCACCGCGGTCATCACCGGCGACCTGAGCCAGATCGACCTTCCCAAGCACCAGAAGTCCGGCCTGCGCGATGCCATTGACGTGCTGCGCGGGGTGGAAGGCATCAGCTTTACCTTCTTCACCGCGCACGACGTGGTGCGGCACCCGCTGGTGGCGCGCATCGTCCGGGCTTACGATGCCCGCGACGGCAAGGAGTCGCAGGAATGACCCAGGGTCCGGTGCAGTTGGACGTCAGCGTCAGTTACGGCCTGCCCCGCGCCGGCCTGCCTGCGGCGGTGAGCTTCCGTCGCTGGGCCGCCGCCGCCGCACAGGGCCGCATCCTGCGCGCCGACCTCGCCATCCGGCTGGTGGACGCCAAGGAAGGCCGCGCCCTGAACCGGCACTACCGCGGCGGGGACTACGCGACCAACGTGTTGAGCTTCCCGGCCGAGCTTCCCGAAGGCGTGAACCTGCCCCTGCTGGGTGACCTGGTGATCTGCGCACCCGTGGTGGCCAAGGAAGCCCTGGACCAGGGCAAGCCCCTGTCCGCGCACTACGCCCACCTCACCGTGCACGGCGTGCTTCACCTGCTGGGGCTCGACCACGAGGACGAACGCGAGGCCGAGGCCATGGAGCAGCTCGAGCGCGACATCCTCGCCGGGCTCGGCCTGCCCGACCCCTACTGACGCGGGCCCGGCGCGGTTGCACCGGTAAACGGTGGCTTGGCCCACCCTGCTGCCGCGGCGAAGCGGCCCGATGGGCGCAGGTCAGGCCCGCTGCGGCTGCACGCCCGGTGCCGGCAGGCCCGGCGCGAGCATGCCCTGCGCCGGCGCGATGCCGGCGACCGGGCGCGGCGCACGGCCCAGCAACGCCGGCAGGTCGTTGTGCAGTGGCAGGTTGTCCCGCCGCAGCAGCTCCCAGTGGCCGAACGAAAACGGCGTGACGTGAAGCAGATCGCAGGCATGGCTGGCCAGCCGGGCCAGCCAACCGGGCACCTGCACCGGCAGCGCGGGCCGGCGCGAATGCAGGGACCGCAGCGCGGCCAGATAGTCCCGAAGCGACATCGCCTGGCCGCCGCCAAGTTCGAACTCGCAGGGACGGCCGCCATGATCCAGCCGGGGGCGCCGCGCCAGGCCGGCCAGCGCTTCGCCCAGGTCGCGTACGTCCAGGGCGGCAATCAAGCCCGCGGCGTCGGCGGGCAATGCGTGCACCGGCCAGCGCGCCACGCGACGGATCCACGCCGCGCCGTAGCCGCCGCGCTCGGCGTCCAGCAGCGAGGGCCGCACGATGCAGCAGTTGGCGCCGCTGCGGCGCAGCGCCAGCTCGCCGTCGGCCTTGGAGCGCAGGAAGCCGCTGCGCATGGGCGCCTGCAGCCCCAGCGCCGAGACGTGCACCAGCCGCTGGCCGCTGCGGCGGCAGGCTTCGGCCAGCGCGGCCGGAGCCAGGTGGTGCACCCGCTGGTAGGTCTCGCGGCCGCGCTGGCGCAGGATGCCCACGCAGTTCACCACTACATCGACGTCCTGGAGGCTGGGCAGCCAGGCCTCGGGCGTCAGCAGGTGTTCGAAGTGAACGGCCCGCCGCCCGCAGGCGTGCGCCTCCGCGGGCAGGCGCCGGGCCAGGCGCGACGGGTGCCGGCTGCCGACCTCCACCGTCATTCCCTGCGCCAGCAGCGCGCCGACGGCATGGCGGCCAATGAAGCCGCCGCCGCCCAGCACCAGGACGCGCAGGGCGGCGCCGGCGGGTTTGGAGAGCTTGTCCATCGAAGCACCTCGTTCTGACAGTTATTTCTGTCTTGACAGAAATATATGCCGGGACTAGCATCCATGCAAGCCGAAAAACCGGCAGTCCGGACACCCCGCCATGACCACAGACGCCGCCCCCTACGCCGCCGACCCGCTGAGCCCGGTCAGCCGCCGCTTCGTGCTGCACTGGGGAGAAATGGGCTCCCGCTGGGGTGTCAACCGCACCGTGGCCCAGGTGCACGCCCTGCTTTTCCTGGCCGGCCGGCCGATGGACGCCGAAACCATTGCCACGGTGCTGGTGGTGGCGCGGTCGAACGTCAGCAACAGCCTGCGCGAACTGATGAACCTCAAGCTGGTGCGGGTGTCGCACCTGGTGGGCGAACGGCGCGACCACTTCGAGACGTCGCGCGATGTGTGGGATCTTTTCCGCACCGTCGTGCGCGAGCGCAAGGTACGGGAGTTCGACCCCACCGTGGCCATGCTGCGTGAACTCACCAGCGACCCCGGTTTCGCCGCTGAAGACGCCGATGCCCGCAAGCGCATCCACGAAACGCTCACGTTGATGACCTCACTCTCCTCATGGGGCGAAGAAATGCTTCGGCTCGAGCCCGCCACGCTGATGAAAGTGATGAAACTCGGCAGCCGCATCCAGAAGCTGCTGCGCGAAGGAGACAAGAAATGACCGCTGCCTGGCCGTTGGCGATCTACTACGACGCCTCCTGCCCGCTATGCCGGGAAGAGATGCACGCGCTCAAGGCCCACGACGGCGACCAGCGCCTGGCGCTGGTGGACGCGTCGGCACCCGACTTCAACGACCCCCAACTGGACGCCGCCGGCATCCAACGGGAGGCCCTGATGCGCCTGATCCACGCCCGTGACGCCGCGGGGCAGTGGTACATCGGCGTGGCGGTGTTCGAACAAGCCTATGGCGCGGTGGGCCTGCACCGGGTCGCGGCGCTGTGGGGCCACCCGCGCCTGCGCCCCTTCTGGAACCGGGTCTACCCCTGGGTGGCCCGCTTCCGGCAGCCCCTGTCGTGGCTGCAGTTGAACCGGGCCTACGGCTGGCTGGTCCGGCGCGCCGCAGCCCGTGCCCAGCGCCAGGCCCAGGCCTGCCGCCAGGGCCGGTGCGACCTCCCCGGGCCACCGCCGGCCACGCCGTAACGGAACCGGCGCCGGACTGCGGTTACACTGCGCTACCGCCCGATCGTGGCGCCTGCCCTACCGAGATGTCCGAAGATTCCCCTAGTAGCCCGCCGGAACGCCGCTCCTGGCTTGAACGCCTGAGCCTGGCCTTTTCCGGCGAACCGCAGACCCGCGAAGACCTGGTCGAGATCCTGCGCGACGCCCAGGCCAACGGCCTGGTGACCCCCGACACCCTGAAGATGCTCGAGGGCGCGCTGTCGGTGTCCGAACAGCAGGTCGGCGACATCATGGTGCCCCGCTCCCAGATGGTGTCCCTGCCGCTGGAGGCCAAGTTCCTCGAGCTGATGAACATGGTGGTCGAATCGGGCCACTCGCGCTTCCCGGTGCACGGCGAAGACCGCGACGAGATCCTGGGCATCCTGCTGGCCAAGGACCTGCTGCGCGGCATGGTGGCCGACGGCGGCCCGTCCACGGTGCGCGAGCTGCTGCGCCCGGCGGTGCTGATCCCGGAATCCAAGCGCCTGAACGTGCTGCTCAAGGAGTTCCGGCTGTCGCGCAACCACATGGCCATCGTGGTGGACGAACACGGCGGCGTGGCCGGCCTGATCACCATCGAGGACGTGCTGGAACAGATCGTCGGCGAGATCGACGACGAGCACGACGAAGCCGACGAAGCCAAGCTGATCGCGGCCCAGGCCGACGGCCAGTTCGTGGTGGACGCCCTGACGCCGATCTCCGACTTCAACGACCAGTTCGGCGCCGACTTCGACGACGACGAATACGACACCATTGGCGGCCTGGTCACGTCGGCCATCGGCCACCTGCCGGAGGCGGGCGAAGAACTGGCCCTGGGCCGGTTCCACTTCCGCGTGGGCCGCGCCGACGCCCGTCGGGTGCACACCTTCGTGCTGAGCGTGCATGCGCCTGAGTGACCGGCGCAGCCTGGCTGCACCGCTGCTCTGGCTGGCCCTGCTGATCTGGCCGGCGCTGGTGCTGGCATCGCCGCGCATCGGCGTAGTGACGATGGAGCCGGGCGGCATTTTCTTCGAGCGCTTCGGCCACAACGCCATCGTGGTGCAGGACGACGACACCGGCACCGCCACGTCGTACAACTTCGGCTATTTCGACATGGACGAGCCGGGCTTCTTCGGCAATTTCGTCCGCGGCCACATGCAGTACTGGCTGGTGGCGCTGCCGCTGGACGACGACCTGGCGCGCTACGCGCAAACCGGCCGGGGCGTGGGCGTTCAGTGGCTTGAACTGACGCCGGACGCGGCCACCACCCTGGCCGCAACGCTGGCCGAGAACGCCCGTCCGGAAAACGCGCAGTACCGCTACGACTACTTCACCAGCAACTGCTCCACCAAGGTGCGCGACGCCATCGACCAGGCGCTGGGCGGTGCGCTCCAGCCGCAGCTGTCGGGCCGCTCGCAGGGCAACACCTACCGCAGTGAATCGGTGCGCCTGGCCTCGCCGGCGCCCTGGATGGCGGTGGGGTTCCATCTCGGGCTGGGCGGCTACGCCGACCGGCCGCTGTCGCGCTGGGACGAGTCCTTCATCCCGATGCGCCTGCGCGACGCGCTGCGCGAAGCGAAACTGGCCGATGGCCGGCCGCTGGTCTCCCTTGAACAATCCCTGCTGCCGCACCGCGTGGCGCCGGCACCGGCCGAAGCGCCGCGTCTGCGCACACCGGCACTTTTCGCCGGCCTGGCGCTGGCGGTCCTGGCGCTCTGGTCAGCGCGCCGTGCGCCGCGCGCACTGGCCGCGGGTGCCCTGGTCTTCTGGACGGCCTGTGGCCTGGCGGGCACCGTCATGGCGCTGATCTGGCTGGCCACCGCGCACGTCGCCGGCCACGGCAATGAAAACCTGCTGCTGCTCAGCCCGCTTTGCCTGGCGCTGATTCCCGGTGGCTGGGCCAGACTCCGTGGCCACGAGCCCTCGCCGCGCTTCCGTTGGCTGCTTCGGCTGGTCGCGGGTAGCGCAGCGGTGGCGGGCTTCCTGAAGTTCCTGCCGTTCCTGCCGCAGCAGAACGTCGAATGGGTGCTGTTGCTGCTGCCCCTGCACTGGGCGCTGATGCGCGGCCTGGACCCCAGGCGCTGAGGGCTTGCCCCAGGCGCGCGGCTCGGCCGATGATGCGCCGATGAATCCAGACCTGCCGTCCGCCACGCCCGCCAGCGTCATCAACTGTGCCGCCTATACCCGCGACGGCAAGCGGCTGGATATCGCCCTGGACCAGGTCAGCGACGTGCTGGCGGTCGACGACGGCACCTGGGTCTGGGTGGGCCTGCATGAGCCCGACGAGGCCCTGCTGGACCAGCTGCAGGAAGAATTCGACCTGCACGACCTGGCGGTGGAAGACGCCCATCACGCGCACCAGCGGCCGAAGATCGAAGCTTACGGCAACTCGCTGTTCATCGCCGTGCACACCGCGCAGGCGGTGCAGGGCCAGGTGGCATTCGGCGAAACCCATGTGTTCATGGGGCCGCGCTACCTGCTGACGGTGCGCCATGGCGCGTCGCTGACCTATGCCCCGGTGCGCGCCCGCTGCGAGCGCGAGCCCGAACAGCTGGCCATGGGCCCCAGCTTCGGCCTGTATGCGGTGCTCGACTTCATCGTCGACAACTACCTGCCGATCGTCGATGAGTTCCGCGAAAAGCTCAACGGGCTCGAGAAGGACATCTTCGCCGAGAGCTTCAGCCGCCACACCGTGATCAAGCTCTACGAACTCAAGCGCGAGCTCACCCGCCTGCGCCTGGCCGTGGCGCCCATGCAGGACATCACCGGCCAGCTCACGCGCGTGCACACCAACATGGTGGGCGAAGAGATGCGCCTGTACTTCCGCGACGTGTTCGACCACACGCTGCGCGTCAACGATGCCACCGACACCCTGCGTGAGATGCTGACCGCCGCCATGTCGGTCAACCTGGCCCTCGTCACCGTGGCCCAGGGCGAAGTGGTGAAGCGCCTGGCCGGCTGGGCCGGCCTGCTGGCGGCGCCCACGCTGATCGCCAGCTGGTACGGCATGAACTTCAGGTTCATGCCCGAGCTGGCCGGCCGCTACAGCTACCTGGCCCTGGTGGGCGTCACGGTGGCGATCGTGGCCGGGCTGTTCATCGTGCTGCGCCGCGCCAAGTGGATCTGATCCCGCGCCTGACTTGACCGACGTCAAGGACGGCGCCGCGGACGGCCGCTAGCCTTCCCGCCATGACCGCCATTCCACCCTTCGACGCCGAGCTGCTGCGCCGCTACGACCGCCCCGGTCCGCGGTACACCTCCTACCCGACCGCGCCACAGTTCCACTCCGGCTTTGGCGAACCGCAGTTCCGCCAGGCCGCGCAGCTGAGCAACGACGACCCCATCCCGCGCCGGCTGTCGCTGTACGTACACGTGCCGTTCTGCTTCAGCCCCTGCTTCTACTGCGGCTGCAACCGCATCATCACCCGCGACCACTCGCGTGCCGACGGCTACCTGCAGCGCCTGGTGCGCGAGGCGTCGCTGCTGGGTCCGCTGTTCGACCGCGACCGCGACGTGATGCAGGTGCACCTGGGCGGCGGCACGCCCAACTTCCTCACGCCGGGCCAGATCGGCGAGCTGCTGGAAACGCTGAGCCGCCACTTCCACTTCAGCCAGAGCCCGGAACGCGACTTCTCGATCGAGATCGACCCCCGGTGCATCAACCCCGGCGACATCGAGGCCCTGGCCTTCATGGGCTTCAACCGCGCCAGCCTGGGCGTGCAGGACTTCGACCCGGCGGTGCAGGAAGCGGTGAACCGCATCCAGAGCGTCGAGGAAACCCAGGCGGTGATCGATGCCTGCCGCGCGAACGGTTTCCGCTCGGTGAACGTGGACCTGATCTACGGCCTGCCGCGCCAGACGCGCGAGGGCTTCGGCAAGACCCTGGACACCATGATCGCCACCCGCCCCGACCGCCTGGCGGTGTACAGCTACGCGCACATGCCGCAGCTGTTCCGGCCCCAGCAGCGCATCAACGAAGCCGAGCTTCCCAGCGCCGAAGACAAGCTGGGCCTGCTGCAGCTGGCCATCGAAAAGCTTTCGGCCGCGGGCTACCAGTACATCGGCATGGACCATTTCGCGCTGCCCGGCGACGACCTGGCCACGGCCCAGGAACAGGGCCACCTGCACCGCAACTTCATGGGCTACACCACCCATGCCGACTGCGACCTGATCGGCCTGGGCGTAAGTTCCATCAGCCACATCGGCGACACGTACAGCCAGAACCCGCGCGACCTGCCGTCCTGGGAGATCGCCATCGACAGCGGCCGCCTGCCGACCTGGCGCGGCATGTCCCTGGACGCCGACGACGTACTGCGCGCCGAGTTGATCCAGCAGCTGATGTGCCACGGCGAGGTGGACTTCGCCACCCTGGAGCAGCGCCACGAAATCGAGTTCGAAGACTACTTCCGCGACGACCTGGCACGCCTGGAGCCGCTGGTGGCGGACGGCCTGGTCGAGCGCCACGCCCGCAGCCTGCGGGTGACGTCGCGCGGCCGGCTGTTGCTGCGTATCATAGCGGCATGCTTCGACCGATACCTCCAGCAGCCGCAATCCGAGCCCGCGCGGTTCTCCAAGGCCATCTGAGGCCGGCATTGCGGTGGGCCACTTGAGTCCCGCGTCGCGGCGCCGCCCCCAGCCCACCCCCGCCGCCGCCCCCCCCCGCCGCCCCCCGAAAAAAAGGCGACCCACGCC
>NZ_JAIBFH010000414.1 GCF_019459675.1 Arenimonas sp. | reverse complement strand
CCCCCGCCGGCTTATTCGAAGGGGGGGGGCCGTCCGGCCCGGGCACCCGGGAGGTGGGGCGGGGGGCGAAAGCCCCGACGCTCAGCGCATCGAGCGCGGCGCGATGGCGCGCGAAATGCGCCGCGAATACACGTAAACGGTGGCCGGCGGCACGTTCCACCAGGTGAAACTGCCGCGCCGGGCGTTGAGGCCCAGGGCTTCAATGACTTCCCTGGCCACCGGATTCGCCGGGCCGTAGGTGAACTGGACGAACCGCCCCTGTGGCTGCATGCAGTCGAACGCGGCGCCCAGGATGGCCTGCTGGGTAGCCTTGGGCATCGAAAGCAGGCCCAGGCCCGAGATCACCGCATCAGCCGGGGATTCGGGGCCAAAACCACGCGCCAGCGCCAAGTCGCCCAAGTCGCGGGCGTCGGCGCAGGCCACCTGCACCTGCGGAAAATGCCGCTGCAGGTGCTGGTGCAATTCTTCATTGAGCTCGAGCACCAGCAGGTCGGCCGGTGCAATGCCGTGGTCGAGCAGGGCCTGCGTGAACACGCCGGTGCCGCCGCCCAGTTCGATCACGCGGCTGGTCCCGCGCGGAAGTTCGGACATCATCTGCCGCGCCAGCTGCGGGCTGGAGGGCGAGATGGCCGCCATGCCCAGCGGATTCTTGAGCCATTGGCGGAAGAAGGTCCAGGTGGGGGGCGTGGGGGTAACGTTTCGGCGCATGGCCACAGCATAATGCGCCGGCGCGCGTTTCGCGCGGGTTAAGTGCCCGGCCGCGACACTGGCCTCGTTCATCCACGCAGCCACGCCCATGAGATCCGCCATGCGCCTGTCCCCCGTTCCCGTGCTCGCCCTGCTGCTTGCCGCCACCGCCAGCGCCGGCGATCCGGCCACGCCCCGCGTGCCGCTCAAGCCCGCCGACTGCCTTGACCCGTCCACCCTGCGCAATTGGCACTACGTGGACAGCACCGAACTGCTGGTGGACGGCGGCCGCCGCAAGTACCGCATCACGCTGGCCGAGTCGTGCACCGACCTGGGCAGTGCAGCCACCATCGGCTTTCGCGGCGACAGCCTCAGCGGCCGCGTCTGCGGCCATTTCGGCGATCGCGTCGTGACCCCGCGGATGGCCTGCCGCATCGAACGCATCGAGCTGGTGCCCGCCGACGCCTACCGGGAGGCGACCTCCGGGGCGAAAGGCCGCGTGTCGGCCGAGGCCGGCCGGGGCTGAGTCCTCAGACCCGGCGCAGCTCCCAGCAGCGGTGGATGCGCGGGTTGCGTTCGAAATCCGGGTCGATGGTTCGCGGGCTGATCTCGATGCAGGTGGCGAACTCGGCGATGGCGGCCTGGTCGAGCTTGAAGCGCCGGAAATTGTTCGAAAACAGCAGCAGCCCGTCCGGCGCCAGGCGTGAGCAGCAGGCGCGCAGCAGGCGCACGTGGTCGGCCTGGGTGTCGAAATCCTGCGCACGGGCCGAGTTGGAGAAGGTCGGCGGGTCGCAGAAGATCAGGTCGTACTGGCCGCGGTCGGCCGCCAGCCAGGACATCACGTCGGCCTGCACCAGCTGGTGGCTGCGGCCAGCCGCCGCGTTGAGCGCGAGGTTCTTGCCGGCCCACTCCAGATAGGTAGCCGACAGATCAACGCTGGTGGTTGAGCGTGCACCGCCCACCGCCGCATGCACGCTGGCCGCGCCGGTGTAGGCGAACAGGTTCAGCATTCGCTTGCCGCGGGCCTCGCGGCCGATGCGCAGACGGATCGGGCGATGGTCCAGGAACAGGCCGGTGTCGAGGTAGTCGAACAAATTCACCAGCAGGCTGGCCTGGCCCTCGCGTACGGCGACCAGTTCGCCGCGCTTGTCCATCTGGCCGTACTTGCTGCCGCCCTTGCCGCGGGCACGGGTCTTGATGGACACCTGCTCGGTGGGTACGGCGAACACTTCCCGCACCGCGTCCAGCAGCTCGCCGAAACGGCGACGGCTGTCGGCTTCGGGAATGGTGGCGGGCGCTTCGTATTCCTGCACGTGCACGAAGGTGCGGGCTTCGCCGCCGTCCTCGACGTACACGTCCACCGCCGCCGAATACTCCGGCAGGTCGGCGTCGTAGGCGCGCCAGGCGAACACGCCTTCGCGCTCACGCCACGACTTGAACCGCTTGAGGTTCTTGCGCAGGCGGTTGGCGACCATCTGGGCGCCGTCGGTCAGCGGCTTGGCCTCGCGCGGTGGCCGTGCCGGCGGCTGCACCGGGTCGCACACCACCAGCGCGCATTCCAGCGTGCCGTTGAAGAAAGCGTAGCGCTTGGCCGCGCGCAGGCCGCTGGCCTGGGCCAGCTCGTCCGAGCCACACAGCAGCACGGCGCGCCAGTCCGGCACGGCGCTGCGCAGGGCATCGCCCAGCTCGCGGTAAAGCGCGGCGTCGGCGACCAGGCGCGCGTTGTAGGGCGGGTTGCACACCACCAGGCCGCGCGACGGGCCCGGGGCCTTGAGTGCCGACACCGGCGCACGGTCGAAGCGGATCAGCTCGGCGATGCCGGCACGATCGGCGTTGGCCACGGCGGAATGCAGGGATGCCGGGTCGACGTCGGCGCCGAAGAACACCGGCTTCAGCGCGGCCAGCCCGACTTCGGCGCGCTGGCGCGCCTGGGCCTCGATTCCGTTCCAAAGTTCTTCGTCAAACTGCTTCCAGCGCGTGGGCAGCTTGCCCTTCAGGCGATGCAGGCCCGGCGCGACGTCGGCGGCCATCAGCGCGCCCTCGATCAGCAGCGTGCCGCTGCCGCACATCGGGTCGAGCAGCGCGCCGCCGTCGGCGTAGATTTTCTGCCAGCCGCCGCGCACCAGCATCGCCGCGGCAAGGTTTTCCTTCAGCGGCGCCTCGCCCTGCGACTGGCGCCAGCCGCGGCGGTGCAGCGAGCCGCCGCCGATGTCGATCGACACGATTGCCCTGCCCTTGCGCACCACCAGGCTGATGCGCAGGTCGGGCGTGTCGGTGTCCACCGCCGGGCGGGGGCCGTTGGGCGCGCG
>NZ_JAIBFH010000405.1 GCF_019459675.1 Arenimonas sp. | reverse complement strand
GGCCCCGCCACCCGCCCCCGGGCGGGCCCCGGCCGGTTATGGGGGTTGGGCCATCCGCTAAGCCCTACCCCGGATCCCCTGCCCGCCTTGCTTCAGTCCACGTAGAGCGAACTGACCGATTCACCGAACGCGATGCGACGGATGGTTTCCGCAAGCAGTTCGGCCACGCTGAGCTGGCGGATGCGCGGGCAGGCCCGGGCGGCTTCCGACAGCGGGATGGTGTCGGTGACCACCAGCTCGTCAAGCTGCGAGTTGGTGACGTTGGCGATCGCCGCGCCCGACAGCACGGGGTGCGTGCAGTAGGCAACGACCTTCTTGGCACCGTTGGCCTTCAGCGCCGCCGCGGCCGCGCACAGCGTGCCGGCGGTGTCGATGATGTCGTCCACCAGCACGCAGGTCTTGCCGCTGACGTCGCCGATGATGTTCATCACCGTGGACACATTGGCCTTCGGGCGCCGCTTGTCGATGATGGCAAGTTCGGCGTCGTCCAACCGCTTGGCGACCGCACGGGCACGCACCACGCCGCCCACGTCGGGCGACACCACGATCAGGTTGTCGGTGCCGTGGCTGCGCCAGATGTCGGCCAGCAGGATCGGCGAGGCGTAAACGTTGTCCACCGGGATGTCGAAGAAGCCCTGGATCTGGTCGGCGTGCAGGTCGATGGTGAGCACGCGGTCGGTGCCGACCGCCGAGAACATCTTCGCCGCGACCTTGGCCGTGATGGGCACGCGCGCCGAACGCGGGCGGCGGTCCTGCCGGGCGTAGCCGAAGTACGGCACCACCGCAGTGACGTTGGCCACCGAGGCGCGCTTGAGCGCGTCAATCAGCACCAGCAGCTCCATGAAATTCTCGGCCGTGGGCGCGCAAGTGGACTGGATCACGAACACTTCCTGCCGCCGCACGTTTTCCTCGATCTCGACCTGGCATTCGCCGTCGGAGAACTGGCCCACCAGCGCCTTGCCCAGCGGGATACCCAGCTGGCGGCACACCGACAGCGCGAGCGGACGATTGGCATTGCCGGTGAAGACGAGCAGGTTTTGTTTGCTCATGGATTGGCCTTCCGCGCTGTGGGTTATGACTTGGCTTTCGCCGATGGATGGCTGGGGCGGTAGGATTCGAACCTACGAAATGCCGGGATCAAAACCCGGTGCCTTAGGCCACTTGGCGACGCCCCACCGTTGCAACTTCCCGCTTCGACTCAGCGCTGCCCAAGCGCCCGGTGCAGCGGCGACTCCGACACGCCTTCGGCAACCCAGGCCCGGAAACCTTTCGGCAGCCGGGCCAGCGCGGCCTCGGCGTCGGCCCGCACGCCGAAGCGGACGAAACAACCGCCGCCGGTCCCGGTCAGGGCCGCCGGACCGAGCTGCGAAAGCACCTGCAGGGTCGCCTCGACGGCTTCCGAACGGCGACGCAGCACCGGCTCGAAGGCATTGCCGAGCGCGGAGCCAGAAACGAAGTCCGCTATTGTGGCCGGGGCCGCATCACGCGTCAAATCAGGGGCTTGGAACAACTCCGCGGTGGGCACGCCAACGCCCGTGTCCACCACCAGATAAGCGGCCGGCGCCAGCGCGATCGGCGTCAACTGTTCGCCGATGCCTTCGGCCCAGGCGCTGCGGCCGCGCACGAACACCGGCACGTCGGCACCCAGCTGCTGCCCCAGCGCCGCCAGGCGGTCCTCGTCCAGCCCCGCCGCCCACAGCCGGTTCAAGGCCACCAGCACGGTAGCGGCATCCGACGAGCCCCCGCCGAAGCCGCCGCCCAAGGGAATGATCTTTTCAACGAAGATGTCCGCACCTTCGGCTATTTTAGCTTCACTTTGCAGTAATTTAGCCGCACGAATCGCCAAATCCTGCTCCTCCGGTACGCCGTAAGCCTGGGACACGGCGCGTCGGATCTGTCCGTCCGGTCGTAGCCGCAGCCGCACGGTGTCGCCCCAGTCCAGCAGTTGGAACACGGTCTGCAGGCGGTGGTAACCGTCCGGCCGCCGTCCCAGGATGCGCAGGAACAGGTTGAGCTTGGCCGGCGCGGGCCAGCGGCTCCAGCCGTCCTGCGCTTCGCTCACGGCTCGCCCCAGCTGTCCACCACCAGCCGGACGGTGGATTCGCCCTGCCGGGCAAAGACACGCCGCGGCCGGGCCGGCTCGGCGGCGTCCCACTCGCGGTACTCGACCTGCCAGCCCTGCTGGGCGATCAGCGCCGGCAATCCCTCGGGCGTGAACTCGACGGTGGCGGGGCCGCGGGGGCCCCCGCCCCGGCCGCCCGGCGGGGCGGCTTCAAAGATAGGT
>NZ_JAIBFH010000397.1 GCF_019459675.1 Arenimonas sp. | reverse complement strand
CCCCCCCCCCCCCCCCCCCCCCCCCGGGCCGGGGGGGGGCCCCCGGCCCCCGGGGCCCCCCCCCCCCGCGCTGGCGGCGTCGCTGGATATCGCCGGCATCGATGCCGCGTTGCCTGCACACCAGCGGCCCTTGGTGTGGCTGGCGCCCGGTGAGCTGCCGACAGCGCTGCTTGAGTGGATCCGATTCGGTGGCACCGCGCTTGTCGATGCCGAGGCCACCTGGCCATTGCCCGATGCCGGCACGCCGATCGGGCAAACGCCGGTCGGCCAGGCGTTGGCACGCTCGGCGGCGCTGGGTCGCGGGCGCGTGCTGCAGTTCGCGCAGCCGCTGGTGCCGGCCTCGATGCCGGAACTGCTGCAGCCGGATTTTCCGGATCGCCTGCGTGCGCTGCTTGAGACTGCTCCGCCGGCGCCCCCGCGCGCGGACGCCCGCGCCTACGCACCCCTCACCGGCGGACCGAGCTTCCCCGAGACGCCGCGCGACCTGTCGCCGTGGCTGCTCTGGCTGGCCGCGGCGCTGTTCGCGCTGGAGCGCTGGCTGGCCTCCGGCCGACGGGAGACCACGCCATGACGCTGCCGCCGGTCCTGCAGCGCGCTGTCGCGGCTGCGCGCATGCGCCAGTGGCTCAGCGCCGTGCTGATCACCCTGCCCTGGCTGGCGCTGGCGTTCGCGCTGGCGTGGCGATTGCATGTTCCGCTGCCGTGGCTGGCGTTCGGGCTGGTCGCGGTGGCGGCCACGACCATCGGGGCCTGGCGAAGCGCGCACCGCATGGACGCCCGCTGGTTTGCGCGCCAGCTCGATCGGCGCGCAGACATGCAGGACAGCGCCGACCTGCTGTTCGTCGATACAAGGCAACTCAGCGGCCTGCAGGTCCTGCAGCACGAACGCCTGCTGAAAACGCTGGGCCGCGCGCCTCCCGACCTGCGCCCCGCGTGGCCCTCGCGATGGATTGCGACCTCACTGGCAATCGCCCTGGCGCTGGCGGCAGCGGTGGTGCTGTGGCCGGGCGCGAAGCCCCTCGTCGCCGATCTGCCGCCAGGCGCGGCCGCACCGGCGGCCGTCGCCACCGACATCACCCTGGTGGCCGCGACGCTCACCGTGACGCCACCGGCCTACACCGCCCTGCCCGCGCGCGACACGAACGAGCTGTCGGCCAAGGCTCCGGAGAACTCGCAGCTGCGCTGGCGCCTTCGCCTGTCGCCGCAGCCGGCGTCGGCCGAGCTGGTCTTCCACGACGGCGAGCGCGTGGCGCTGGCGCGCGAAGGCGACGACTGGACCGCCACGCGCCTGCTGTCGCGGTCCACCCTGTACCGGGTGGTGCCGGGCGGCCCGCTGCCGCTGCGCGACCAGGCAAGGCATCGCCTGGACGCCATTCCCGACCAGCCGCCGCAGGTGCGCGTGATCGCGCCCGAGCGCAGCCTCACCGCGGCCACGCCGGACCAGCGCACGTGGGCGCTGTCGTTCGAAGCCAGCGACGACCACGGCCTGGGCGGGGCGCGTCTGGGCCTGACGCTGGCGCAGGGCAGCGGCGAACAGGTCACCGTGACCGAACGCTCGCTGGTGCTGCAGGGCGAAGGCGACGGCAAGCAGCGACGCTATGTCCGCAACATCGACCTGAAGGCCCTGGGCCTGGGTGACGGCGACGACCTGATCGTGCGCCTGGTGGTGAGCGACAACCGCGCGCCTTCGCCGCAGTCCAGCCGCAGCACGAGCCTGATCCTGCGCTGGCCGCCGCCGCCCAGCGCCGAGTCCAGCGGCATGGAAGGGCTGGTGAAAAAAACCCTGCCAGCGTACTTCCGCAGCCAGCGCCAGATCATCATCGACGCGCAAGCGCTGGTGGCTGAGCGCCCGCGCCTGGCGGCCGACAAGTTCATGCAGCGCTCGGACAGCCTGGGCGTGGACCAGCGCATCCTGCGCATGCGCTACGGCCAGTTCCTGGGCGAGGAAACCGAGGGCGAGCCCGAGCCCCCGCCGTCCGCCGACGGCGAACAGCACAGCCTCGACGACGGCCACGACCACGGCAGCGAGCCGCCCACCACGATGGGCGCGATGCCCGACGTGATGGAAGACTTCGGCCACACGCATGACGATTCGGAAGCCGCCACCCTGCTCGACCCCGAGACGCGCGAACTGCTGCGCAAGGCGCTGAACGCGATGTGGCTGTCGGAAGGCGAGCTGCGCGGCGGCAGGCCCGCGCAGGCGCTGCCGCACGCGTATCGCGCCCTGGGCTTCATCAAGCAGGTGCAGCAGGCCAGCCGCATCTACCTGGCGCGCGTGGGCCTGGAGCTGCCGCCTATCGACGAAGCGCGGCGCATGACCGGCGACCGCGCCGGCCTGGGCGACCGCCGCACCGGGCTGGTGCCGGCCGCGCCCCCGTCGTCGCCGGCGCTCGCGCTGTGGCGCTCGCTGGCAGCCACGGGCGACAGCGCCGCCGAGCGCGACGCCTTCGCGACGTGGCTGCGCGCGAACGAAACCACGGTGGACGACCCGCTGGGCCTCGTGGCCGCGCTGGATGCGCTGGCCAGCGACCCGGCCTGCGACGCCTGCCGCCAGGAACTGCGCCGCAAGCTGTGGCCGCTGCTGGCCACGCCGGCGGCCGCCGCCGCGTCGCGGTCCGCACCGGATGCCCGCGGCGCGGCCTACCTGGACGCCCTGGCGCGGGAGCGTTCGCCGTGAGCGCCGCTGCCCTGCTGGCCGCACTGCTGACCGCGGTGGTCCTGGTGGCGAGCCTGCGCCTGTTGCTGCGTGCACGCGGCAGCCGCGAGCGCGTCTGGCGCACGGCGCTGCTGCTCGCCGGCCAGGCGGCCAGTGCGACGCTGCTCTACTTCGCACTGCTGCCGCCGAAGCAGTCCACTGCGTCGGGCACGCTGGTGGTGCTGACGGCGAACGCGCCCCCCGCCGGCAAGGCATCGCCCGCCGACAGCGTGGTCGCGCTGCCGGAAGCCAGCACCGCGCTGGGCGCCGGGCGCGTGCCCGACCTGGGCACCGCGCTGCGCCGCCACCCCGGCACGCGCACGGTGCGCGTCCTCGGCGACGGCCTGCTGCCGCGCGACCGCGACGCCGCGCGCGGGCTGGCGATTTCGTTCACTCCGTCGCCGCTGCCGACATCGCTGGTAGCACTGCAGGCGCCCACGCACGCCACCGCCGGCCGCCGCTTCGACCTGCGCGGGCGCATCGAAGGTGGCGCAGCCGTGGCGGTGGACCTGCTGGATCCATCGGGCGCGCAGGTGCAGCGCGCCGTGCCCGACCCGCAGGGCCGCTTCGCGCTGCACGCCATCGCCGGGGCACCCGGCCGCGTGGACTACCGGCTGCAGTGGCGCGACGCGGACGACGCCGTGCGCGAAGACATCGCCCTGCCGCTGGACGTCACGGCCGGCGCACCGCTGCGCCTCTGGCTGCTGGCGGGTGCGCCCAGCCCCGAACTGAAGTACCTGCGCCGCTGGGCCGTGGATGCCGGCCTGGCGCTGCGCACCCAGGTGAGCGTGGGCGGCGGCGTGCAGCTGGGCGACCCGGCGCTGCCGGTGAACGCCGCCACCCTGCGCGGCTTCGACGTCGTGCTGCTGGATGAACGCGCCTGGCGCAGCCTCGGCCCAGGCGGCCGCGCCGCGCTGCGCGAAGCGGCACGCGAGGGCCTGGGCGTAATGCTGCGCATCACCGGCGACCTGTCGCAGGGCGACCGCGCCGCGCTGCGCGAATGGGGCTTCGACACCGCCGCCGCGGACCTGCCGCGCAGCGTGCGCCTGCCGGGCACCGAAACCGCCGACGCCGCCGCACGCCGCATCGACGCCAGCGACGAACTGCGCGCCACCGACACCGCACCCCTGCTGTCGCGCCGCCCGCTGGCCGCCAGCGCCGGCGACGGCGTGCCGCTGCTGCGCGACACCCGCGGCGACACGCT
>NZ_JAIBFH010000395.1 GCF_019459675.1 Arenimonas sp. | reverse complement strand
CCCCCCCCCCCCCCACCCCGTTCTTTTTTTAGCGGCGGGTGCGCCAGCGGGCGCGGGCGGCCGCGACGGCGAAGTGTGACCAGAGGCCGCACCACAGCACGGGCGTGAGCCACGACGGGGTGTCGTTGGCTTCGAACTTTTTAAAGTACCGCCACAGGCCGCGGTGCTTCTGCCATTCGACCCAGGCGGGTCGGCGGCGGCTGGACACGCCGCGCACGTGGGTGACGCGCAGGTCGTTGGCCACCACCACTTCATAGCCGGCTTCGCGCACGCGGCGGCACAGGTCCAGGTCTTCGGCGTGCAGGCGGTAGCCCTCGTCCATGCCGTCCAGGTGCGCGTACAGGCCGGTAGGCAGCAGCATCAGTGCGCCGGATACGGCGTCCACGGGCTGCAGCTTGAGCGCCGGATCGGCGCCCAGGAAGAGATTCTCGCGGCGCCCCAGGCCCGACAGCTGGTCGCGCAGCGAGGGATCGGCGCGGCGCGAGGCCAGGTCCACCGTGCCGGCTTCGTCCACCAGCTCCACGCCCAGCAGGCCGGCGCCGGCGCGTGCGGTGGCGTGCGCCACCAGGCGCGACAGGGTGTCACGCTCGACGTAGGCGTCGGGGTTCACGAACGCGATCCACGGCTGCGACACGGCCGTGGCGCCCTGGTTGCAGGCCGCCGCGAAGCCGCGGTTCTCGTCGTTGCGCACCAGCGTCAGGCGCGGCTCGCGCAGGGCCATGCGCTGCACGAGATCGGCGCTGTCATCGGGCGAGGCGTTGTCGACCACGATCACCCGCGCCACGTCGCGCGCCGACAGCAGCCGCACCAGGCACGACTCCAGGGTTCTGGCGCTGGCGTAGGAGACAACGATGACGCCGATGTCGCGCGCGCTGAAGTCGCGCGCGCCGTTGTCGCCCGTCACCGGGAAATCGTGGGTGGTGTTGCTCACGCTCCGCCCCGCAGTCGCGCCAGCTCCGCCTCGAGGTGGGCGATGTGCGCCGCGGCCGCGCGGTTGCGGGCGATCTCGGCGCGATAGTCGGCATAGACGCTTTCCGCCGCGTCGCCGAACAGCGACAGCGCAGGCAGGGATGCCACCGTGGCCTCGTCGTGCGCACACGCCGCCAGGTAATACATCGGCGCCGGCCCGACCCCGTCCACCAGCCGATCGTCGGCCGCCAGCGTGCTGGCCTGGGCTCCGCCGCCGCTGCCGTCCAGCGACCACAGCACCGACTGGAACAGGTTCTTCTGGCCGTACAGCCTGCGCGCGGGGAACCGCGAAGAAAGCAGCGTCTCGAACTCTTCGCGATAGAGCTCGCGCACATGGTGCGGATTCACCTGGCCGGTGAGATCGGTGTAGGTGCGCCTGTCGGGCGTGGACACCAGCAGCAGCCCCCCCGGCGCCAGCAGGCGCGCGAAGCCGTCCAGCATCCGTTCCTGGTCCCGCACGTGTTCAAGCGTCTCGAAGCTCAGGATCACGTCGAAGCTGGCGTCAACCCAGGCGTCCAGCGCCGTGGCGTCGGCCTGTTCAAAGCGAAGGCCCGGGATTCCGGCGTAGCGCGTGCGCGCATGGGCCACGGCGTCGGCACCGATGTCCAGCCCCAGCACGTCGCCGCCCGAGTGCGCCATCAGCGCGCTGCCGTAGCCTTCGCCGCAGGCGGCGTCCAGCACGCGGCGCCCCGGGGCCAGCGCGCGCGCAAAGGCGTAGCGGTGCCAGTGCTCGGTGGCGATTTCCAGCGCGCACTCGGGCGTGTAGCGCTCGCCGGTGAAGGGAAGGACGGGATGTGCCATGGCCAAATGCTAGCCGAACAGGTCGCGCTGCGGGCCCGACGCCGCCAGCGCCTGGATGCGCTCGAGCAGCCGCTGGCGGAAGGGCGCCAGCGGATCGGCCATGATGAAGCGGGCGATTCGCTCGTTGTAGTCGGGCCATCGCGCCAGCAGGCGCGCGAGGTTGTCGCCACCCGGCGCCAGGTCCAGCGGCGCGAACGAAGCGCCGCCCACGTGCACCACGTAGGCCGTCTCGCACAGCACGTTGCGCCAGCCCATGGCGGCCGCGCGCAGGCAGAAATCATTCTCTTCGCCATAGCCGCGGCCAAAGGTCTCGGCGTCGAAGCCGCCCAGCTGGCGCAGCGCCGCACGCCGCACGTACATGCAAAAACCCACCGCCGTCGGCAGCTCGGGATACTGCGCGGGCATCAGCCCGGCGGCGGCCTCGGCGATCGCGTCGGGATGTTCGGGCGCCGGGTTGTCTTCGCAGAAGCGGGGGAACGAACAGATTTCGGCATTGTTCGACCACGGGGTGATGGTGGCGATGCGCGGATCGCTGGCGGCGCAGCGCGCCAGCTGCGGCAGCCAGCCAACGGTGGCCAGCGTGTCGGAGTTGAGCAGCACCACGTCGTCGTCCCCCGTGTCGGCGAAGGCGGCGTTGCAGTTGGCGGGGAAGCCCAGGTTGCGGTCGCGGCGCACGTGGCGCGCAGACAGGCGCGTGCGCTGGCACCAGCCCTCGACCAGGGGCGCGATGCGCGGGTCGCTGGAATGGTCGTCGGCCACCAGCACGCGGGCGCCCTCGGGCAGCGTGCGGTCCAGCGAAGCCAGGCAGGCATCCAGCACGTCCAGCGCGTTGTGCACCGGCACCACCACGGTCGGCAGCGCGCTCATTGGCCGGGCTCCAGCCAGCGGTGCGGCATGCGCACCAGGCCGTATTCGCGCGCCTGGCCGGTAACGCTGACCTCACGGTCCAGGGTGTCGAACAGGCGCAGGCCCTCCGTGTCCAGCGCGCTGGCCCGCAGGCGGTAGCTGCCGGGCAGGAGCGGCAGCGCGTCAAAACACAGGCGGAACAGGAAGCGCCCATCGCCCAGCGCCTGCGCCGGTACGCCGTCCATTTCCGAACTCACGCCGTAAACCGGCGTGCCGTCGGCGCGCACCCACCCGTTGAGCATCACCGGCGCACGCCCGTCGCGGCTTCGCAGCACCACTTCCTGCACCAGCGGCCCGCCCGCGGCCACCGCCACGGCACCGGCACCGGCCATTCCGTTGATGGTCACCGATTCCACCGAGTACTCCAGCTGCGCCAGCGACGCCGCCGCGGCCGGCTCGCCCTTGTGCTTGGCCTCCTGCGCGGCCAGGTAGCGCTGGCTGACCTCGAACACGTCCCCCTGCGCCGCCACGCGGCCCTCGTGCAGCCAGATGGCCCGGCGGCACAGCTTCTGCACGTGGTACAGGCTGTGCGACACCAGCAGCAGCGTGCCGCCGCCGGCCAGGTAATCGTCGAGCCAGCGGATGCATTTGCGCTGGAAGGCTTCGTCGCCCACCGCCAGCACTTCGTCGGTGATCAGCAGCGCCGGCCGCACCGCCGCCACCACCGCGAATCCCAGGCGCACCACCATGCCCGACGAGTAGTGCTTCACCGGCTCGTCGATATAGCTGCCGATGTCGGCAAAGGCCTCGATCTCGGGCATTTTCGCCGCCAGCTGGCTGGCGTCCATGCCGTGCAGCGCCGCCGACAGGCGCACGTTGTCGCGGCCGCTGAGCTCGGGATGGAAGCCCGCGCCCAGCTCCAGCAGCGCGCCCACCGTGCCCTGCTTGCGCACGCTGCCTTCGCTGGGCGTCAGCACGCCGGTGACCAGCTTGAGCAGGGTCGATTTTCCGGCGCCGTTCTCGCCGATGATGGCCAGCGATTCACCCGCGTGCACCTGGAAAGCCACGCCCTCGAGCACGCTCACCACGCGCCTTGGCTTGCGCCCGCGCAGCACGTCCCAAAGCGCACTGACGCGGTCGCCGCGGTGGCCCAGCACCGGGTAGCGCTTGGCCAGGCCCACGGCCTCCACCAGCGGCGACGTGGTCACAGGAAGTCCTCCAGGTGGCTGCGGGCGCGCCGGAAGAACACGTTCGCCAGCAAAAGCAGCGCCACGCCCACCGCCAGGCTCAGGCCCAGCGCCAGCCAGTCGGGCGCGTCGCCCGACAGCGCGCGGCGCACGGTTTCCACCGGCGCCACCAGCGGGTTGATGCCCAGCCACTTGGCCGCGACGGCCGGCATCAGGCTGCGGTCGTAAAGGATGGGCGTCAGGAAGAAGCCCAGCACCAGCAGCTGGCCGATCACCGTGGCGATGTCGCGCAGGAACACCTGCAGCACCGCCAGCAGCCGCGCGGCCGCCAGGGCATAGACGGCCACGACGGCCAGCGCCGCGGCGGTGGCGGGGAGTCCCCAAGGCGACAGCCCGACGCCGAACGCCAGCAGCACCGCCAGCACCAGCAAGAATCCGGCCAGGTCCACCACCACGCTGGCCGCCACGCGCACGTCCACGTACAGCACGTGCGGCACCGCCACCTTGCCGATCAGCGCGGCGTTGTCGGTGAGCGCGGTGACGCCGCGGTTGGCGGCGTTGGCGAACAGGTTCCAGGGCCACAGGCCCAGCGCCAGGAAAGCGGCGTAGGGCAATTCCCCGCCGTGTGCGCGCGCCGGCATCAGCTGCCCGAACACCCAGGCCAGCACCGCCAGCTGCAGCAGCGGCAGCAGCAGCAGCCAGGCGGCACCGAGCAGGCTGCCGCGATAGCGCTCTTCCAGTTCCCGCCGCAGCAGCTCGCGGAAAACGGCGCGCGTTGCCGGCACCATGTCAGCGCTTCGAAGCGGCGGGCTCGGCGCGGATCGGGTCCAGGGCGCGGAAGCGTTCGCCGTACTCGTCGGTGAGCTTGCGGGCCTCGGCCGGGTCGCGGATGACGCGCGGCGTGACCAGGATGATCACTTCCGAGCGGTCAGAGGTGCGCGACTTGGTGCCGAACAGCCCACCCACCACCGGCAGGCGGCTCAGGCCCGGAACGCCGCTGCTGCCCGTGGTGGTGCCTTCGGTGATCAGGCCGGCCAGCATCACGGTTTCGCCGCTCTTGATCGCGGCCTCCGTGATCAGGCTGCGCTTGTTGATCGGCACGTTGCCGGTGGGGTCGTTGGCGCGCGGCGGACCGGGCGAGCTGACTTCCTGTTCGATCTCCATGAACACCGTGCCGTCGCGACTGATGCGCGGGGTGACGGTGAGGATCACGCCGGTGTCGAGGTACTGCACCTGGGTGAAGCTGCCGTTGCCCGAGCCCGGGACCTCGCCGTTGATGGGGTTGAAGCTGGTGGAGTTGACCGGGATCTTGGTGCCCACGTCGAGCTTGGCTTCGGCGTTGTTGCGCACCACCACCGAGGGCGTCGACAGCAGCCGCACGTCCGACGCGTCGTCGAGCGCGGTGATGACGGCCGCCGCATTCTTGCCCAGGAAGGTCCAGCCCACGCCGTCGCCGCCGACGGTTCCGGCGATGTCGCCCCAGATGCTGCGGCCCTGGGCGCTGGGCAGGTCGGCCACGTCCGTGACGGCGTTCTCGAAGAACCAGTTCACGCCGTAGCTCAGCTCACCGGTGAGCTGCACCTCGACCACCTGGGCCTCGATGTGCACCTGCAGCGGCATGGTGTCCAGGCGCTCGATGGCGCGTCGGATCGACTCCCACTGCGCCGGGCTGGCGCGCACCAGCAGTGCATTGCTGGCTTCCACGGCGCTGATGGAAACGTCGTCGTCGTTGCCCAGCGCGATGCCTTCACCGCCGCCGCCGCGATTTCCCGACCCGCTGCTGCCGGCCTGGGCCGCGGCTTCGCGGCCCTTGGCGCCAGCGGCATCAGGCGCGGGCGTGTCGGTGGAACGTATCTGCACCGGCTCCAGGCCCGGCATGATGGACGGCGGGGCGTCGCCCTGGCTGCGGCCGGCCGACGCGCCGCTGGCGCCGCCAAACACCTGGCCCAGCTGGTCGGCCAGGTCGGTGGCCTTCATGTACAGCACTTCGTAGGTGTACAGCCGCGTGCCCTCGCCACCGCCGGCGTCGAGGCGCTCGATCCAGGTCTGGGCTTCGCGCAGGTAGCGCGCCTGCGGCGTGATCACCAGCACCGCGTTCTGCCCCTCCAGCGGCATGAAGCGGAACATGCCCGACACCGGCGTGCTGCCGCCTTCGCCGAACACGCCGTTGAGTTCGTCGACGATCTTGCTGGCCTGCGCCGACTGCAGCGGGAACACGCCCACCGACATGCCCGCCAGCCAGTCCACGTCGAAGATTTCAACGGTGCGCAGGTAGTTCTGCAGTTCGGTGCGGGTGCCGGCCAACACGATCAGGTTGCGGGCGTTGTCGACGCTGACCACGGCGTTCGGGCGCGCGTAGGGTTCGAGCACCTTCTTCATTTCGGCCGCCGAGATGTACTGCAGCGGCACGGCGCGCACTTCGTAGCCGCGGGCGTTGGCGGCAGTGCCGGTACGCGGCGAAAGGTTGCCGGCGATGGCCTGGTCGGTGGGAAGCACGTTGTAGCGGCCGTCGGACCAGACCAGGCGCGCGTTGTTCCAGCCCAGCACCATTTCCAGCAGGCTCAGCGCCTGCGCGGCATTCACCGGACGCGGGGTGGCCAGCGTCACCTGGCCCTGTACGTTGGGCGCGATGACATAGTTCTGCTGCAGCAGGTCGCCCAGGATGGCCTTGACCACCGCGTGCACCGACTCGCCCTCGAAGTTGAACGTGGCCTCGCCGGTGGAATCGAGCGAAGGCGCCGGCGCCGAAGCGGCGCGCTGGTTGATCACCATGCCGGTGCCGGGCGTGAGGCGCGCGCCACCGGGCTGGGCGGCACTGGCGGCCGCGTCGGCCGGCGCGGTGGTTTCTGCGCTGCGCGCTGGCTGCACTCCCGCCAGCGGGTGGGCGCGGCGGCGCCCCGGGGGCGGCGCCACGCGGGCGCAGCCGGAGATGAAAACGATCAGGGCGAGGCCCAGGGCGGGCACGGCGGACGGGAGTCTGGTCATCACTTCACTTTACCTGTTTGCCTTTTCCGAAGCCGCCTGCTCGGCCGCCGCTTCGGCGGCCCGCATGGCGCGCCTGGCTTCAATGCGGCGACGGATCATTTCGACCTGTTCGTCGGGGGTGACGGGCGCCACCGCCGGCGTCACCAGCGCTTCGCCGGGGCCGGGAGTGTCGGTGGCCGGGGTCGCGCCGGGCGCGACCTCAGGCTTGTTGGGTGCGGTGGCGCCCGCGGGGA
>NZ_JAIBFH010000343.1 GCF_019459675.1 Arenimonas sp. | reverse complement strand
GCGCGGCGGCTAGCCTGGACGGCGGTTGCGAAACGCCGACGGCGGCTGGGCTTCCCAGCGCTTGAAGGCGCGGCGGAAGTTGGAGAGGTCGGAATAGCCCAGCGTGTAGCCGATTTCTTCCACCGTGAAGCGGCCCTGGCGCAGGTGCGCCAGCGCCAGCGTGTGGCGCACCCCTTCCAGCAGCTGCTTGAACGAAGTGCCCTCTTCTTCCAGCCGACGGTGCAGCGTGCGCGCCGGCAGGCGCAGCAGGCGCGCGGTGACCAGCAGCGACGGGAAGCCGGTTTGCTGTTCCAGCATCAGCCGCTGCACGCGCGCGGCCAGGGTGGTGTGGGCGGTAAGCCGGTCGAGCTCGCGCTGGCAGATGCCGGCGGCTTCACGGAAGGCCACGGCGTCGGCGGTGCGCAGCGGCTGGTCCAGCAGCGCCAGCGGCAGGCGGAAGCCGGTCCACGCCTGGCCGTAGCGCACGGGGCAGCGCAGCACTTCGCGCGCCAGGGCGGCGTAGTCGGGCGCGTCGAAGGCAAAGCCCACCGAATCGATGCGGCTGGCGCCGAGCGAAATCGCCTCCACGGCATTCTTTACGCTCAGCAGAACCGCCTCCAGCACGGGCCGCTGGATGTCGCCCAGCGGGCAGGTTTCGCTGACGCACAGGCGCGCCTGCGTGGCGCTGACCTGCAGCGACACGGCAACAATGGGCAGCCGCAGCGGCACGAAGCGTTCGAACAGGCCGATGGCCTCGCGCACCGTGGCGCTGCTGAGCACGGCGTCGCCGACCACGCCGTGGGTGGCCGGCGCCAGCCGCTCGCCGACGAACAGGCCCAGCGCCGGCTCCTGCGACAGCGACAGCGCGTCGCGCACCAGCTGTTCGAAGCGGGCGAAAGGCACGCTGAGCGCGGGGTCGTCCAGGTCGCTGGCCGCCAGCCCGGCCGGCTGCAGCCAGCGCGACACGGCCACGCCGCGCCGCTGCAGCTGGTCGGCCACGTGGCGCAGGTAGTAGCCGGGAAGCGGCGGACGCGGGTCGGTCATGCGGGTCGGGGCTGGCGAGAGATGACCTAGTGTTGGCGATAAATGACCTGACTTCCAGTGCCGCGCGCGCCTAGATTCGCCCTACGGGTCCAGGCAACGGAGCGAGTGGCGATGGCATCGATCAACCCAGGCACGGCCGCGCACATCAACGGCCAGCGCATTGACGTGGCCCCCGGCGAGACGCTGCTGCAGGCCGCGCTGCGCCAGGGCATCGCCTTTCCCAACCGCTGCCGCGTGGGCGCCTGCGGCACCTGCAAATGCCGGCTGGCCGAGGGCCAGGTGCGCGCACTGACCCAGCCGGCCTACCTGCTGGACGACGACCAGATCAAACGCGGCTACATCCTGGCCTGCCAAAGCGTGCCGCGCAGCGACATCAGCATTGAAGTGGCGCTGGGCGCACCCGCCGCCGCCAGCGCCACGGGCAAGATCGCCGCGCCTGCCCCCGAGGCCCCGCGCGAGCCGGCGCGCTTCTGGGACTACGCCAAGTATTTCGGCTTCCACCTGGTGGGCCTGTCGGCCACGGTGGCGCTGCTGGCCGGCGGTGGCTGGATCACCGCAGGTCTGCTGGCCATCGTGTCGTTCTACATCCTGGGCGACGCGGTGTCGGGCAACGACCTGCGCACGCCGCGCTACGGCCGCCCTGCCCTGCTCACCGGCCACCTGTGGCTGGCGCTGCCGCTGGTGTCGCTGATTTCCTTCGCCGCGGTATGGGGCGTGAGCGCGGGCGATCCGCTGGGCTTTGGCGCGTGGCTGACGTCATGGACCGGCTATGACGTGCTGGCCGCGCGCGAAGCCACCACGCTGGGCCACCATGTTTCGGCCGTGATACTGACGGGCCTGATGATCGGCATGATCGGCACCATCACCGCGCACGAACTGATGCACCGCACGTGGGACAGGGCGTCGCTGTTGATTGGCCGCTGGCTGATGGCCTTCAGCTTCGACACGTCGTTCACCATCGAACACGTTTACGGCCACCACCGCTACGTGGCCACGCCGCGCGACCCGGCCACCGCGCCGCGCGGGCGCAGCGTGTACGCGCACATCGCCATTTCCACGGTGAAAAGCAACGCCAGCGCCTGGCACATCGAATGCGGGCGGCTGCGCCGGCAGGGCCTGCCGGTGTGGTCGGTGCACAACGCGGTGCTGCGCGGCTGGGCGATGAGCGCGGTGGTGCTGGCCCTGGCCTGGGCGGTGGGCGGCGCGGCGGGCGCGCTGTTCTTCGCGGCCTGCGGGCTGATGGGCAAGGCGCTGCTGGAAGTGGTGAACTACATGGAACACTACGGCATCGTGCGCGATCCGGCGGCGCCGGTGCAGCCGCGCCATTCCTGGAACACCAACCGCCGCATCAGTTCGTGGACGCTGTTCAACCTGAGCCGGCATTCGCACCACCACGCCCAGGGCGACGTGCCCTACCAGGACCTCAAGCCCATGCCCGATGCGCCGATGATGCTGGGCGGCTACCTCACGGTGATGGTGCTGACCCTGCTGCCGCCGCTGTGGCATGCGCTGATGACGCCGCGGCTGCTGGCCTGGGACCGCGACTTCGCCGACCCCGCCGAGCGGGCGCTGGCGCGCGAAGCCAATGCCGCCAGCGGCATCGCCGCCCTGGTGCGCGCGGCCGATCAGTCCAGCCGTGGCCAGCTCGAGGCGTCCAGCGTTTCGCGGTAGGCGTGCCAGGCCGAATAGGCCAGCCACGGCATGATCACCACCAGGCCCAGGTAGGCGGTCAGGAAACCCACCGCCGTCAGCAGCGCGATCAGCGCGGCCCACAGCACCATCACCGCCTTGTTGCGCAGCACGGCGTTGGCGCTGGACACGCCGGCGGTCACCATGTCCACGTCCCGGTCGGCAATCATCGGCAGCGAGAACGCCGCCGTGGCGAAGGTGAAGATGGCGAACACCGACCCGGCCGCCGAACCGATCAGCAGGAACTCCACCAGCGTGATCCAGCTGCCGTCTTCAACGGCCACGAAGGCGTTCACCATCATGCCCGCGCGCGACCACAGCATCAGCACCACCAGCTGCACCAGCGCAAACACGCCCGCCTGCCCCGCCACGCGCCGCGCCAGCACGAACGAATCACGCAGCGTGGGCGTGCGGCCGTCCTCAAGCGCGCGGCTGACGCAATAAAGCCCCACCGCGATCAGCGGCGCCACGAACACGAACCCCGACAGCAGCGCCGCCAGCAGTGCAAACCGCCCCAGTGACCAGGCCAGCGCCGACACGGCGATGCTGACGCACAGGATGACCGCGCCGAACAGCAGGCTCAGCGCCGGCGCACGCATGAAGTCGGCCCAGCCCAGCCGCAGCCAGCGCCAGGGCGCGCGGGCGTCCAGCGTGGCGCAGGGCACCGCGAACGGGCGTTCGGGCTCCGGCCCGGACGCCGTTGACGGTTCGCCCGGCGCGGGCGCCATGGCTAGACCTCGACTTCCATGCCGGGCCGCGACAGCGACACGTCGGTGTCGAAGCGCGCCTTGAGCATCGCGGCCAGCGCCTCGCGCGCGTCGTCCTCGCCGTGCACCAGCACGGTGCGCGGGTGGTTTTCGAACTGGCTGTACCACTCCAGCAGCCCCGGCTGGTCACTGTGGGCCGACAGGCCGCCCACCGTGTGGCGCTGGGCGTTCACCTGGATGTCTTCACCGAACATCCGCACACGCGGCGCGCCGTCCACCAGGCGGCGGCCCAGCGTGCCCTGGGCCTGGTAGCCGACGAACAGCACGTGCGCCTGCCGGCGCCCGAGGTTCTGGCGCAGGTGGTGGCGGATGCGGCCGCCGTTGCACATGCCCGAGCCGGCGATGATGATCGCGCCGCTCTCGTGTGCGTTGATGCCGCGCGACGCCTCCACGTCGGCCGTGTAGCGCAGGTTCGGGAGGCGGAACGGGTGCGGCCTGCCGGCCCACACCTTGAGGGCGGCGCTGTCGAACAGGTCTTCGTGGCCGTCGTACACCTCCACCACCTTGGTGGCCATGGGGCTGTCGAGGAAAATCTTCCAGCGCGACAGGTTCCACTCGTCCCAGTAGCGGGCGAACCAGTACAGCACCTCCTGGGTGCGCCCGACGGCGAAAGCGGGGATGAGCACGTTGCCGCCGTCGTCCCAGGCGTGGTTGAGGATCTCGCCGATCTCGGTGATGGTGGCCGCGCGTTCGCGATGGGCGCGGCCGCCGTAGGTGGACTCCAGCAGCAGCAGGTCGGCGCGCGGCACGGGCGCGGGGTCGCGCAGGATCGGCGTGCCTTTCATGCCCAGGTCGCCCGAGAACACCAGCACGCGTTCGGCGCCGTTTTCGCGGGCGCGCAGCTCCACGGTGGCCGAGCCCAGGATGTGGCCGGCGTCGCGCAGCGTGACGGTGACGCCGGGCAGGATTTCCTGCGGCGCGTCGTAATCAAGCCGCCTCACCTGCCGCAGCACCGGCCCGACGTCGGCGCGGGTGAACAGCGGCTTGTGGCTGGCGTGCCCGTCCTCGCGGCGCTTGTTGGCCTGCTCGGCGTCCATCTCGGCGATGAAGGCGGAATCCTCCAGCATCACCTTGAGCAGGTCGGCAGTGGCGGCATGGGTCCAGATGGGGCCTTTGAAGCCGCGCTTGACCAGCACCGGCAGCCGGCCGCAGTGGTCGATGTGGCCGTGGCTCAGGACCAGGGCGTCCACTGCGGCGGGGTCGAAGGAGAAGGGTTCGAAGTTGCGACGTTCGTCCGAGGGGCTGCCCTGGATCAGGCCGCAGTCGAGCAGCAAGCGGTGGCCGTTGGCCTGGACTTCATGACAGGACCCGGTGACCTCACCGGCCGCACCGTGGAAGCGGACACGCATGGTTTTTTCCTTCGCCTGGGCCTGCGCCAATGTAGCGCAGAAACGACGCGGGGG
>NZ_JAIBFH010000340.1 GCF_019459675.1 Arenimonas sp. | reverse complement strand
GCGGAGTGGGGGGGGGCCGCTACCACCCCCCGCGGCGGCGCTTTTTTTTCCTTGTGGGGGGCGGGCGCCCCCCGCCCCCCCCCCGCGCGGGGGGGGGGGGGCGCCGGCGACCGGCCCGCCTGCCACGCCAGACCCACCGCGAGGCAAAGCGACGCCGCCGCCGCCAGGCTGACCCACCACGCCACGCCCTTTCGCTCGGGCCGGTTCGGCCGCAGGCGGGCCTCGATGCCGGGCCACAGGTCGTGCGGCGGATGGATCTCGCGGGGAAGCTGGCGCAGCTGCCAGCGAAGTTCAGTCTCGCTCATGGTCCTCTCCTAATCTGGCGCGCAGCAGCTGGCGGGCGCGATGCAGCTGGGCCTTGGAACTGCCGACCGCCATGCCGAGTTCGGTGGCGATCTCCTCGTGTTTCCAGCCTTCGATGTCGTACAGCACCAGCACGGCGCGCGCGCGCGGCGGCAGGGTGGCGATGGCGCGCTCAAGGTCGATCGCCAGCGCCGTGCGCAGGCCCGCGCTGTCGGGCGTGGCTTGGGCATCCAGCGCCTCGTCGCTGTTCTCCATCGCCTCCCCGCCGCGGCGGGCGCGCAGCTGCATCAGCGCGGTGTTCACCGCCAGCCGGTGCAGCCAGGTGGAGAAAGCGCTTTCGAAACGGAATCCGGGCAGCGCCTGCCAGGCTTTCACGAAGGCGTCCTGCACCAGGTCCTGTGCCCTCGCCTCGTGCCCGCAAAGCCGCCACAGCAGCGCATGCACGCGCCCCGAATGCCTGCGGTAAAGCTGCTCGAAGGCGCGCACGTCGCCGGCGCCCGCCGCAAGCACCAGGGCATGGTCCTCGTCGCGGGGCGAAACGGGGTGGCTGGCGGGGGCGGCGTGAAGGTCCACGGCGGTACTGAGCATACCGACTCGGATGCAGGCTCCCGCCAAAAGGTTTAGCCGGCGCCGCGCAGCCCGCGCCAGTGGGCGGCGGCCAGGCGCACGGTGGCCTCGTGGATGTCCACGATGTCGCTCACCTGCGGCGCGTAGCCACCGGCCATGCAGACGGCCACCGGCAGGCCGTGGCGCCGGCACGCCGCCAGCACCTGCCGGTCGCGCTCGGCCAGGCCGGCCTTGCTCAGGGCGAGGTAGCCCAGGCGGTCGCCCGCGAACGGATCAGCGCCGGCCAGGTAAACCACCGCGTCGGCCTGCGCACGCGCGATGGCGTCGGGCAGATGCCGGGCCAGCGCGTCCAGGTAGGCGTCGTCGCCCGTGCCGTCGGCCAGGGCCACGTCCAGGTCGGAGTCCGGTTTCACCGCCGGGTAGTTGCGGCCCGCGTGCATCGAGAAGGTAAAGATGCTCCGGTCTTGGGCGCAAAGCTCGGCGGTGCCGTTGCCGTGGTGCACGTCCAGGTCCACCACCAGCAGGCGACGGGCCAGGCCGTGCGCCTGCACGTGGCGCGCCGCCACCACGGCATCGTTGAACACGCAGTAGCCGCCGCCGCGCGCGTACCCGGCGTGGTGGGTGCCGCCGGCCAGGTTCACCGCCACGCCGTCGCCCGACAGTGCGTGGCGCAGCGCCATGATCGTGCCGCCCGACGAGCGCCGCGAGCGCTCCACCATCGCCTCCGACCACGGAAACCCGATGCGCCGCATTTGGGATTCATCGGCGCTGCCGTCGCTCATCGCCTGCACGTAGTCCGGGGCGTGCACGCGCAGCAGGTCGGCGTCGGTGGCGGCGGGCGGCTCGGCCAGTTCGATGCCCAACGCAGGCGCGCTCTCAAGGATGCGCGCGTGCAGCTGCGCGTACTTGGCCATCGGAAACCGATGGCCGTCCGGCAGCGGCAGCACAAAGTGGTGGCAGTAGAACGCCTTCATCGCCGATCCGTCGCCCGGGGGAGGACCTGGCGGCCCTCCCGCGCGATCAGGCCAGGCGGGCCGCGATCTTGGCGCGCTCGGCCTTGAGCTCGTGCGGCGTGCGTTCGCCGAAGCTGTCCAGGTATTCGCCGATGCTGGCCATCTCGGCCTTCCAGCCATCGCGGTCGACGCTGACCAGCTGTTCAAGGGTGGCCTGGTCCAGGTCCAGTCCTTCGACGTTGAGGTCGGACACCTTGGGCAGCAGGCCCACCGCGGTGTCCAGGGCTTCGGCCTGGCCGGTGACGCGCTTGAGCATCCACTCCAGCACGCGCAGGTTTTCACCGAAGCCCGGCCACATGAACTTGCCGGCCTCGTTCTTGCGGAACCAGTTCACCTGGAAGATCTTCGGCAGGTTCGCGCCCGGCTTGTCGAACGACAGCCAGTGGGCGAAGTAGTCGGCGAAGTTGTAGCCGGCGAACGGCTTCATGGCCATCGAGTCGCGGCGCACCACGCCGACGGCGCCGGTGGCGGCAGCGGTGGTTTCGGACGCCATCGAGGCACCCACCAGCACGCCGTGGGTCCAGTCGCGCGCCTCGAACACCAGCGGCACCAGCGACTCGCGCCGGCCGCCGAACATGATCGCGCTCAGCGGCACGCCCTGCGGGTCTTCGGCCATGGCGGTGTAGCTGGGGCAGTTCTTCGCGCTGACGGTGAAGCGGGAGTTCGGGTGCGCCGCCGGGCCGTTGGCCTGGTCGTAGGGGCGACCCTGCCAGTCCTTCGCCGGCTCGCCGCTGCCGATGCCTTCCCACCACGGCTGGTTGTCGGCGGTGACGCCGACGTTGGTGAAGATGGCATCGTGGTGCAGCATCGCCATGGCGTTGGCGTTGGTCTTGTCGCTGGTGCCCGGGGCCACGCCGAAGAAGCCGGCCTCCGGGTTGATGGCGTACAGGCGGCCGTCCGGGCCCGGGTGCATCCAGCAGATGTCGTCGCCCACCGTCCACACCTTCCAGCCGTCGCGCAGGTAGCCTTCGGGCGGGATCAGCATGGCCAGGTTGGTCTTGCCGCAGGCCGACGGGAACGCGGCGGCCACGTAGTGCGTTTCGCCCTGCGGGTTCTCAATGCCGACGATCAGCATGTGCTCGGCCAGCCAGCCCTCGGTGCGCGCCTGGTAGCTGGCGATGCGCAGCGCGTGGCACTTCTTGCCCAGCAGCGCGTTGCCGCCATAGCCCGAGCCGAAGCTCTGGATGGCCAGCTCTTCCGGGAAATGCATGATGAAGCGTCGGTCCGGATCGAGCTCGCCGATCGAATGCAGGCCGCGCACGAAGCTGCCTTCGCGCTCTATCCGCGCCTGCGCCGGGGCGCCCATGCGGGTCATGATGCGCATGTTGGCCACCACGTACGGGCTGTCGGTGATTTCCACGCCGCAGCGCGACAGCGGCGAATCGATCGGGCCCATGCAGTAAGGCACCACGTACAGGGTGCGGCCGCGCATGCAGCCGGCGTACAGCGCGTCCATCTTGGCGTGCGCGTCGGCAGGCGACATCCAGTTGTTGTTCTGGCCGGCGTCTTCCTTGTCGGACGTGCAGACGAAGGTCAGGTGCTCCACGCGCGCCACGTCGCTGGGGCTGGAACGATGCAGGAAGCAGTTCGGGTGGCTGGACTCGTTGAGCCGCACCAGGTCGCCGGTGGACAGCATCAGCGCAACCAGCTGGCTGTTCTCGGCGTCGGAGCCGTCGCACCAGTGGATCGCGGCGGGCTGGGTCAGCTGGGCGACGGAGGCCACCCATTCGTTGAGCGCGGCAAGTTTGCTGGACATATCGGTACCGTTAAATGGAAAACCGGGAGGGGCGCGAAGACCCAGCGCCAGATCATGCATACGTATTCTATCGGGCCGGGCAGGTCGTGTCCCAAGGGGCGCAACCGCGTCGGACGGCCCTCAAACCGGGATGAGCGTGCTCATCACATGGCCCACGTAGGCTTCGAACTCATCGTGGTGCAGGCGGGGCTGGCCCAGCTGCAGGGAAAGCTGCAGGAACCCGACGTAAGCGGCATAGGTCAGGCGCGCACGGTTCTGGGCGTCCAACCGCGGCAGGCCCGCCTGGCGGAAGCTGGCCGTGAGGTAGTCCAGGCGCCGCTGCGACACCCGGTGCAGAACGGGCTGCACCACCGGGTGGTCCAGGGCCTTGAGCAGCTCTGAATAGATAATGTGTGGCTTGAGTTCGTGCGCCACCAGCTGGAACAGCGCCTTGAGGCGCGCCCGCGGGTCGGAAATGGCCTCAAGCTGGCCGAACACGGTTTCCTGTTCCATCACTTCCCACCGCTCCAGCGCGGCCACCAACAGGGCCTCGCGGGACGGGAAGTGCCAGTAGAAGCTGCCCTTGGTGACGCCAAGTCGCCGCGCCAGCGGCTCCACCGCCACGGCGGCAAGGCCCTGTTCGGCGATCACGTCGAGGGCGGCGAGGGCCCAGTCTTCCGCGCTCAAGCGGGTCGGGCGTTCAAGCTTGGGTAGTGAGGCGGCCATGGTTCGAAGTCTACCGGCTGGGGGCGGCTCGGGTAAGCCGGAATGCGGTGTCGGAATCATGCACCATACGGGCTGGTATTGACAGGCCGCCTCCCCCAACCCATACTGCTGCGTATGGTTATGTCCGCCGCCGCCGCGTGTCCGTCGCCCCAGTCCACCGTCAGCACGCTGACCGGGCGGGACGGCTTGGCGCTGTCGGCGGCCCGCTGCGCCGGCGCCGGCCCCGGCGTGCTGCTGGCGCACGGCTTTGG
>NZ_JAIBFH010000330.1 GCF_019459675.1 Arenimonas sp. | reverse complement strand
GGGCGCTGTTCGCTCCCGCGGGCCTCGCGGCCGGGCAGCAGTCCCCCCGCTTCAGCGTTAAGATGCGCGACCAGGCGCCCGAGGCCGGCCAGAAGACCGCCGGCATCCAGCGCGTGGGCGCCGAAGGCGCCGACGTCACCGCCATCGCCAACCAGGCCCTGCAGGCCATGGGCGCCGCGCGCATCCAGGGCGGCAGCAACGCCAAGTCGGCCGCGCCGCTGGCCACCTACCTGCGTCCGATGTCGGTGGGTGCCGACGTCATCGCCACCAGCCAGAAGCTCGACAGCGTCGACGCCGAGACCCTGATCCGCGGCATCGCGGCCCATCCGGACGTCGAGTACGTGCAGGTGGACGACCTGCTGCAGACCACCCTGGTCCCGAACGACACGTTCTACTTCCTGCAGTGGGGCTTCAACGACGCCGATGCCGGCATCCGCGCCGACCAGGCGTGGGACCTTGCCAACGGCGAAGGCATCATCGTGTCGGTGATTGACACCGGCACCACCGTCCACAGCGACCTGAACGCGAACGAGGTGCCGGGCTACGACTTCATCTTCGATCCCGCGGTGTCGGTGGACGGCGACGGCCGCGACGCCGACCCGAACGATCCGGGCGACCACAGGCCGGGCCGGAACAGCAGCTGGCATGGCACCCATGTCGCCGGCACTGTTGCCGCCGTCACCAACAACGCCAAGGGCGTCTCGGGTACCGCATGGGGCGCCAAGGTGATGCCCGTGCGCGCGCTGGGTCGCGGCGGCGGCTACACCTCGGACATCGCCGATGCCATTACCTGGTCTTCGGGCGGCGTGGTGCCGGGCGTGCCGACGCTGGCCGCCGGCGACGTGGCCGACATCATCAACATGTCCCTGGGCGGCGCCCGCCCCTGCGATCCGCTGTCGCAGACGGTCATCAACGGCGCGGTCAGCCGTGGCACGGTGGTGGTGGTTGCGGCCGGCAACAGCAACTTCGATGCGGCGAACTTCTCGCCGGCCAGCTGCAACAACGTCGTCAACGTCGGTTCGGTGACGTCCGCTTCGGCGCGATCGAGCTTCTCCAACTTCGGCACCCTGATCGACGTCGCGGCGCCCGGCTCCACCATCGCCTCCACGGTCAATTCGGGCACGACGCTTCCCGCCGTAGAGAACTACGCCTACTACAGCGGCACGTCGATGGCGTCGCCGCACGTGGCCGGCGCGGTCGCGCTTGCGCAGAGCCGTCGCCTGACGCTGGGCCTGCCCCTGTGGACCCCGGCTGAAGTCGAGACCCGCCTCAAGGCCACCGCGTACCCGTTGGCCACGCCCTGCCCCGAAGGCTGCGGTGCCGGCATCATCGACGCTTATCAGTTGGTGCTGGCGGCCGGTAACGGTCCGCTGCAGTCCGAACTGAGCACCTACGTGAGCGGGCGCCCGGCCACCATCACGTATGCCCGTGACGCGACCGTGGGCATCACCGTGCGCAGCCGCGGCCCGGAGATGGCCCCGAACACCCGCCTGGCGTTCTCGATCACCAACCGGGTCCACTCCGTCGAGCCCGTCGCGCCCGCCGGCTGGACCTGCGCCGAGCAGGCCGCCACCCGCTCCCTGCGCAACTTCGCCTGCGACTACTCCGGCGCCTACCCGGCCGGAAGCACCGACGTGATCCAGTTCAAGCTCAAGGCGCTGCGCTCCACCCTGCTGAGGACCGAGGCGACCGTCAGCAGCGACGCCACCGACGACCGTCCGGCCAACAACACCACCAGCTACAGCTTCACCCTGGGCCTGGGCACCTGATCCCAACCGCCTGAACTGAAAGGCGCCGCTTAGGCCCCGCCTTTTTTTTTTGCCGCCCACCCAACCCTGGCCCCGGGGGCGCGGCCCAGGCGTGGCCGTGGACCAATTTACCCCGGAGGGGGAAGGT
>NZ_JAIBFH010000322.1 GCF_019459675.1 Arenimonas sp. | reverse complement strand
GAACCCACCACCATCCACTGGCACGGCCTGTTGCTGCCCAGCGGCATGGACGGCGTGGGCGGGCTCACGCAGCCCAAGATCGGGCCGGGCGAAACCTTCGCCTACGAATTTACGCTGCGCCAGCACGGTACGCACATGTACCACCCGCACGCCGATGAAATGACCCAGATGGCGATGGGCATGATGGGCCTGTTCATCATCCATCCCAAGGCCGGCGACACGGTGGACCGCGATTACGCGCTGATCCTGCACAACTTCGCCCTGCATCCGGGCACGCGTCGCCCGGACCCGGCGGTGATGCAGGATTTCGACCTGTGGACTTTCAATTCGAAGGTCTATCCGGCCATCGAAACCCTGGTGGCGCGCAGCGGAGAACGCGTGCGCATCCGCGTGGGCAACCTGAGCATGTGGAACCATCCCATCCACCTGCACGGCGTGCAGTTCGAGGTGACCGGTTCGGACGGCGGGCGCTGGCCGCGCGCCCAGTGGCGGCGCGAAGTGACGGAGATCGTGGGCGTGGGCCAGATGCGCGACATCGAGTTCACGGCCGTGCCGGGCGACTGGGCTTTCCACTGCCACATGTCGCATCACACGATGGGCCCGATGGGCCACGACATCCCCAATACGCTGGGCGTGGACCAGTCGGGCGTCGAGGAAAAAATCCAGCGCCTGCTGCCGGGCTACATGGCCATGGGCCAGGACGGCATGTCCGAACACCAGGAACACACCGACAGCGGCCACATGAAGGGCCCGGAGAACACGCTGGCCATGATGGCGGGCAAGGGCCCGTTCGGAAACATCGAAATGGGCGGCATGTTCACCGTGGTCAAGGTGCGCGACAACCAGGCGCCCGGCGACTACAGCGACCCGGGCTGGTACCGCCATCCGGCCGGCACGGTGGCCCGCCGCGTCAGCACCGACCCTTCCTTCGGCCAGCCGCCGCGTCGTCGCGGTTGAGGCCCTTCCCCTGCCCCCGGAGTTGCCCATGAAATCGAACTTCTGCCTGCCCGCTTTTGCCCTTGCGGCCGCCTTCGCCAGTGCCTGCAGCCCGGCCGCGCCGCCGGAAGCGGCTTCCCTGCCCGCTCCCGTCGCCCAGGCGCCCGCGCCTGCCTCCGCGCCTGCCGCTGCGCCTTCGCTGGTCGCGGAAGGGTCGCCGGCCGCATCGCCGCTGCCGCGCCTGGTGGTGCACAAGTCGCCCACCTGCGGCTGCTGCAGTGCCTGGATCAAGCACGTCGAAAAGGCAGGCTATCCCGTCGAGGTGGTCAACGGCGAGGATCTCAATCCGCTCAAGCTCGCCATCGGCGTGCCGGCCGGCAAGGGGTCCTGCCACACCGCCATCGTCGAGGGCTATTTCATCGAAGGCCACGTCCCCGTCGAAGACGTGGCGCGCCTGCTGGCGGAGCGCCCGGATGCGCGCGGACTTACGGTGCCCGGGATGCCGGTCGGTTCGCCGGGCATGGAAGTGCCCTCGGGCGAAGTGCAGCCCTACACCGTGTACCTGGTGAACAGGGACGGCAGCAGCACGCCCTTCAGCCAGCACGGTCGATGAGGACGGGCGCCATCGCGTAGCGCCATCCGCGCGGATCGCCGTCCACGCCCAGCGCGCCAAGGCGGGCGCCGGGCCAGGCGGCCAGCGCCAGGCTGCCGCCATCGGGGCGCGGCCAGGTCCAGGCCTCGGCCTGCGCGGCATCGCAGGCCTGGGCGCTGCAGCGGCGGGCCTGCGTGCGCTGCAGGCCGCGCCCGCTGCGCTTCGCCCAGGCTTCCTTCAGCGTCCAGGCCTGCAAGAACAACGCCGGCCGCGCCGCTTCGGAGGCCGCCAGCAAGGCTTCGTTCTCTTCGGGGGAAAACATCGCGCGGCCCAGGGCCAACCAGTCGCGCGGCGTGCCGGCCTGTTCCACATCCACGCCCAGTGCGCCGGTGCCCACGGCCACGACCACGTCGCTTTGGGCGTGGGTGATGGAGATGAACAGCGAGGGGAACCCGGCGTGGTCCAGGCAACGCCGACCGACCACAGACACGCGCAGCGACCACTCCCCCGGCTCGCCGCCTGCGAACTGCGCGGCCAGCTGGCGGACCAGGCAATGGCCCGCCAGGAACTGTGCGGCGCGCCGGGCATCCGCGAATCCGTCCAGCCGCGCGCGCTCTTCGGCGTCCAGCCACGCCGGATGCGCGGGGGCGAGGGGCAGCGGCATCAGTTGCAGCAACAGGCTCATCGGCACTCGGGCATTCGCGGACACGGGCTGAAGGTGCATCTTCGCACCGTCAACGGCACAAACAAAAAGCCCGGCTAGGCCGGGCTTTTTGTTTGATGCTTGAAGCTGGCGTCCCCACGGGGATTCGAACCCCGGTCGCTACCGTGAAAGGGTAATGTCCTAGGCCTCTAGACGATGGGGACTTGAACCGTGTTGCAAATTAAGTGGTGGAGCTAATCGGGATCGAACCGATGACCTCTACAATGCCATTGTAGCGCTCTCCCAGCTGAGCTATAGCCCCACCGAAGGAAGAAGCGGAAGTTTAGACATGCGCCGGCGACTCGTCAAGCGCAAGCGACGTTTTTTTCTCCGGCGGCCTCCGGCTCGATGCTGGACAGGGTGTGCGGGCCGTGCCCCTGCCCGTCCAGGTAGTCCAGCCATTTGTTGAGGAAACCGTTCATCCGCAGGCGATGGCTGACCATGGCCTGCACGCTGGGGTGCAGTCCCAACACGTCCTGCCAGTGCCGCCCGACGTAGCAATGTGTAACCTCGGCCTGGCGCGCGTCGCGATAAAGGCGCACGTAGGCGGACGGGTCGGGCTGGCCGGTCTGTGCGTCGCGCATGCGGTAGCTCAGGCGCAGCTCCACCGTGTAGGCATGCTGTTCGATCACTTCCACCAGCAGGTCCAGGCCGCCCGGCACCCGGGAAACATAGGCGCCCGAGGACAGTGACTGCGGCTGGAACATACGCGTCAGGCGCTGGTAATTTTCGCCGTAAAGCCCCATCAGCCAGGCGAACCGGGTCATGCGGGGAAGGGCTTGGCGCTGGGTCGGGCTGAGCGACATGCTTTGATGCTAGCACGGGGATTTCTGCCCCCGCGTGACTAGAACATGTGGCGGTGGATGCCCTGGTGGGCCAGCACTTTTCCGGCGATTTCCTCGATGGAGGTATGGGTGGTGCTGAGCGCGGGGATGGCCTCCTGGCGGAACAGCGACTCGGCCGCGGCCACCTCGGCCTGGCAGGTGGCCAGCTTGGCGTAGCGCGAGTTGGGCTTGCGCTCCTCGCGGATCTTCTGCAGCCGCACCGGGTCGATGGTCAGGCCGAACAGCTTGCGGCGGTGCGGGCGCAGGCGCTTGGGCAGCTCGGCCGAGTCCAGGTCGTCGTCGGTCAACGGGTAGTTCGCGGCGCGCACGCCGTAGTGCAGCGCCATGTACAGGCAGGTCGGGGTTTTGCCCGAGCGCGACACGCCCACCAGGATGACGTCGGCGTCGTCGTAGTGGATGTCCATGCCGTCGTCGTGGGTCAGGGCGTAGTTGGTGGCATTGATGCGCTGTTCGTAGGCCGCGAAATCCACCATGCCGTGGGCATGGCCCACCCGGCCCTCGCGCCGGACGCCCAGTTCGTGCTCCAGCGGGCTGATGAACGGGGCGAACACGTCCAGCATCAGGGCGCCGCTTTCCGCCAGCAGGGCGTTGATGTCCGGGTCCACCACGGTGTTCACCACGATGGGCCGGCAGCCGTTGGCTTCGCCGGCACGCCGGATCTCGGAAACCGTGGCTTCGGCCTTCTCGATGCTGTCCACGAAGGCGATGCGGCGGGTCTGGAAGTCCACTCCGTTGAACTGGGTCAGCAGGCTGTGGCCGATGGTTTCAGCGGTGATTCCGGTGCCGTCGGAAACGTAGAAAATCGGTCGCGTGCCCGTCATGCCCTGCCCTCGTCCTGCGCGCCGCGTGCCGGCGCATGAAAAACCAGATAATTCAAGCTTGTATGGGGTAGCCCCGGGGTCGCATCATACGCAGCTGGAAACCCATCGTATGCGGGCCCGAGCCATCCGGCCACCGCCCCACCCCGAGCGCACGGAGACCCCCTTGAACGCCGACGTCCTCTGGCTGCATGAACTGCGACTTTCCGACCTGGCCCAGGTCGGCGGAAAGAACTCCTCGCTGGGCGAGATGATCGGCCAACTGGCCCACCTGGGCGTTTCAGTGCCCGGCGGCTTCGCCACCACGGCCGACGCCTTCCGGCGCTTCATCGAGCACAACAACCTCAGCCAGCGCATTTTCGACCGCCTGGCCGACCTGGACGTGGAAGACGTGGACGCGCTGGTGAGGGCCGGCGGCGAGATCCGCGGCTGGGTGATCGACGCCCCGCTGCAGCCGGCGCTGGACCAGGCCATCCGCGACGGCTACCGGCGCATGCGCGACGAATCGGGCGACGAGGCCCTGGCGGTCGCGGTGCGCTCGTCGGCCACCGCCGAGGACCTGCCCGACGCCAGCTTCGCCGGCCAGCAGGAAACCTTCCTCAACGTCACCGGGGAAGAAGACGTGGTGCGCAAGGTGAAGGAAGTCTTCGCCAGCCTCTACAACGACCGCGCCATCGCCTACCGCGTGCACCACGGCTTCAAGCACGAGGACGTGTTCCTTTCGGCCGGCGTGCAGCTGATGGTGCGTTCGGACATCGGCGCGTCGGGCGTGCTGTTCACGCTGGACACCGAGTCGGGCTTCCGCGACGTGGTGTTCATCACTTCCAGCTACGGCCTGGGCGAGATGGTGGTCCAGGGCGCCGTGAACCCCGACGAGTTCTACGTCTACAAGCCCACCCTGGAACAGGGCAAGCCGGCCATCCTGCGCCGCACGATCGGTTCGAAGCTGATCCGCATGGTGTATTCGGACCAGGCGGGCGAGCGCGTGCGCATCGAGGACACGCCGGCGGCGCTGCGCGGCAAGTTCTCCATCAACGACGCCGACATTGAAGAGCTGTCGCGCCAGGCGCTGACCATCGAGAAGCACTACGGCCGCCCGATGGACATCGAATGGGCGAAAGACGGACACACCGGCAAGCTCTACATCGTGCAGGCGCGCCCGGAGACCGTGCGTTCGCGCGGCAAGGCCACCGAAGTGGAGCGCTACCACCTGCTGTCGCGCAGCGAAGTGATCAGCGAGGGCCGCGCCATCGGCCACAAGATCGGTTCGGGCGTGGCGCGCGTGGTGCGCACGCTGGCTGAGATGAGCTCGTTCCAGGCCGGCGACGTGCTGGTGGCCGACATGACCGATCCCGACTGGGAGCCGATCATGAAGCGCGCGTCCGCCATCGTCACCAACCGCGGCGGCCGCACCTGCCACGCGGCCATCATCGCCCGCGAGCTGGGCGTGCCGGCCGTGGTGGGCACGGGCAATGCCATGCAGCTGGTGCAGGACGGCAGCGAGATCACCGTTTCCTGCGCCGAGGGCGACACCGGCGTCATCTACGCAGGCAAGCAGGACTTCGAGGTCATCACCACCGACCTGGGCAACATGCCCCCTGCCCCGCTCAAGATCATGATGAACGTGGGCAACCCCGAGCGTGCCTTCGACTTCGCCCAGCTTCCCAACCAGGGTATCGGCCTGGCGCGGCTTGAGTTCATCATCGCCCGCCAGATCGGCGTGCATCCGCGCGCTCTGCTGGAGTACGACAAGCAGCCGGCCGACCTGAAAGCCAAGATCGACACCATCATCGCAGGCTATGCCGACCCGGTGAGCTTCTACGTCGACCGCCTGGCCGAGG
>NZ_JAIBFH010000293.1 GCF_019459675.1 Arenimonas sp. | reverse complement strand
ACCTTCCGCTCGAGCTGCTCGGCGCTGATCTCCGCCTGCAGCTCCATGCAGCGCCCGAGGCGCTCCTGCTTCACTTCCTCGGGCACGGCGTCGGGCAGGTCGTTGGCGCGCGCGCCGTCCACCGGCGAGTACGCGAACGCGCCCACGCGGTCGAGCTCGGCCATGTCCAGGAACGACAGCAGCTGTTCAAAGTCCTCGTCGGTTTCACCCGGGAAGCCGACGATGAAGGTGCTGCGGATGGTGATGTCGGGGCAAATGGCGCGCCAGCGCTGGATGCGCTCCAGCGTCTTGTCCACCGCACCCGGGCGCTTCATCAGCTTGAGGATGCGCGGGCTGGCGTGCTGGAACGGGATGTCCAGGTACGGCAGGATTTTCCCGTCCGCCATCAGCGGGATGATGTCGTCCACGTGCGGATACGGGTACACGTAGTGCAGGCGGGTCCAGATGCCCAGCTCGGACAGGCCCTCGCACAGGCCCTTCATCCGGGTTTCGTAGGCCTTGCCGTTCCAGTCGCGCGGGGCGTACTTCGTGTCCACGCCGTAGGCACTGGTGTCCTGGGACACCACCAGCAGTTCGCGCACGCCGCCGCGGGCCAGCTTCTCGGCCTCGCGCAGCACCTCGTCCACCGGGCGCGACACCAGGTCGCCGCGCATGCTGGGGATGATGCAGAACGTGCAGCGGTGGTTGCAGCCCTCGGAAATCTTCAGGTAGGCGTAGTGCTTGGGCGTGAGCTTGAGGCCGTAGTCGGGCAGCAGGTTCACGAACGGGTCGTGGCGCGGCGGCAGCGCCAAGTGCACGGCGTTCATCACGCTGGTGTAGTCCTGCGGGCCGCTGATGGAAAGCACGTCCGGGTGCGCCGCACGGATCTGCTCCGGGCGCTTGCCCAGGCAGCCGGTGACGATCACCTTGCCGTTCTCGGCCAGGGCCTCGCCGATGGCGTCCAGGCTTTCCGCCACCGCCGAGTCGATGAAGCCGCAGGTATTGACCACCACCACGTCGGCCGCGTCATAGCTGGGCACGATCTCGTAGCCCTCCACCCGCAGCTGGGTGAGGATGCGTTCGGAGTCGACGAGGGCTTTCGGGCAGCCGAGGCTGACGAAGCCCACCTTGGGGTTGCTGGCGGACATGGCGGGCCGGAATTGGGCGGGGCGCGGATTATAGCGCTCCCCGGGCCCTGTCCCGGTGTAGGCTTGGGGCTTGGACCGCGAGGGGCATGCCATGGGCCAGACCATCTCGATCAACACCCGCCACGGGCGCATCTCGGCTTGGCACGCCCGGCCCAGGGTGACGCCCCGCGGCGCCCTGATCGTGGTCCAGGAGATTTTCGGCGTGAACTCCCACATCCGCCAGGTGGCCGACCGCTTCGCCAACTATGGCTATGTGGCCATCGCACCGGCCCTGTTCGACGCCACCCACCCCGGGACGGAGCTGGGCTATGACGCCGCGGGCGTCGAGCGCGGCCGCGCGATGGCCGAGGAAATCGGCTTCAACGGCGCGCTGGATGGCGTGCGCGGCGCCTTCGATTTCCTGGAAGCGGAGTTCAAGGTCGGCGTGGTCGGGTTCTGCTGGGGCGGCAGCGTGGCCTATTACACCAACACCAAGCTCGGACTGCCGGCGGTGAGCTACTACGGGGGTCGGACGTTGCCGCTGCTGCGTGATCGACCCAAGGCGCCGCTGATGCTGCATTTTGGCGAGAACGACGCGCTGATCCCGCCCGCGGACGTGGAAAAACACCGCGAAGCGCTGCCCGGCGCGGAAATCATCGTCTGGCCCGGCGTCGGCCACGGCTTCAACTGCGACCAGCGGCCCGACTACGACGCCGAGACGTCCCAACAGGCGATGACCCGCACCCTGAACTTCTTCCAGAAGCACCTGCGTTGAGCCCGCCTGCCGACAGCGCGCCCGGACCGTTCCTGCCCGACCCGCGCCTGGCCGCCGACTCGCTGCTGGTGGCCGACGGCCCCCTTTCGCAGCTGCGGCTGATGGACGACGCGCGCTTTCCCTGGCTGGTGCTGGTGCCGCGGATTGCCGGCGCACAAGAGTGGATCGATCTGGACGGCGGCGCTCAGCGCCAGCTGCTGGCCGAAGTGAACCTGGCGGGCCGGCTGCTGCGTTCGCTCGGGCCCGTGCACAAGCTCAACGTCGGCGCCCTGGGCAACATCGTGCGCCAGCTGCACGTGCACGTAGTGGCGCGCAGCGAGAACGACGCCGCCTGGCCGGGACCGGTGTGGGGCAGCGGCGCGCGGGTTCCTTACATGGCGGACAGGCGCGAGGCACTGCTATCTTCGCTGCGGCAAGGCCTGGACGCCGTCATCGGCGCCCCCCACCGAAACCCGGAGCACCCATGAAGAACAATCTGTTCCCCGCCCTGATCCTGATCGTGCTCGGCGCCCTGCTGCTGGCCGACAACCTGATCCCCGAGTTCCGCATCTGGTCCACGTTGATCAAGTGGTGGCCGCTGGCCCTGATCGCGCTGGGCGTCAGCCTGCTGTTCAAGAAAGGCTAGCCCCGCCTCAGGTCTTGGGCAGGGTGACGCCGGTTTGTCCCTGGTACTTGCCGCCGCGGTCTTTGTACGAGGTTTCGCAGACTTCGTCCGACTGGAAGAACAGCATCTGGGCCACGCCCTCGCCGGCGTAGATCTTGGCCGGCAGCGGCGTGGTGTTGCTGAATTCAAGCGTGACGTGGCCTTCCCACTCCGGCTCCAGCGGCGTGACGTTGACGATGATGCCGCAGCGCGCGTAGGTGCTCTTGCCCAGGCACACCACCAGCGTGTCGCGCGGGATCCTGAAGAATTCCACCGTGCGCGCCAGCGCGAACGAGTTGGGCGGGATGATGCACACGTCCGAAGTGACGTCCACGAAGCTCGACGGGTCGAAGTTCTTGGGGTCGACGATGGTGGAATTGATGTTGGTGAAAATCTTGAACTCGCGCGCGCAGCGCACGTCGTAGCCGTAGCTGGACGTGCCGTAGCTGACGATGCGCTCGCCGCCGGCGTCGTGCTTCACCTGGCCCGGCTCGAAGGGCTCGATCATGCCGTGCTGCTCGGCCATGCGGCGGATCCACTTGTCTGACTTGATGCTCATTCGGGGGCTCTTGGACGAAAGGGGCTGGGGGAAAGGAAGGGGGCGATTCTAGCGGGCCGGCGCCGCCGTATCGGAGAACAGCCGGAAGTGCCCGACCGGAGGCCAGGCCAGCAGCACGTCCTCGACCCGGGCGCCGTCGCCGATGTTGTGCACCACCATCAACCGGCCCGAGCCGTCCCGCGCCCGGCGGTCGGAGACGATGCCAATGTGCGGCAGGCCGCCCGGCAGGCGCCAGCTGACCAGGGCGCCGGGCCGGTATGCGGCCGCCCGGGGGGACGCGGGCAGCGCATGGCCGGCCCGGCGCAGCCAGGTTTCCAGGTTC
>NZ_JAIBFH010000292.1 GCF_019459675.1 Arenimonas sp. | reverse complement strand
GAGTCCGGGTCGCCGTTCTACCACTGGTACTTCATGAAGAAGTGGCGCAGCTCGCTGCTGCGCAAGCGCGCGCTGTTCCCGCAGCACCACGACTTCGACGACGCCGTGCTGGCCCAGGACATGCGCGGGCTGACCCGCTGGCTGGTGGAGCGCCACACCACCCTGGCCGACGTGGAGAACTATTTCGACGGCTACGCCGTTGCCGGCGACCGCCTGGCCAACCTGCAGGTGCCGGTAAGCGTACTGGCGGCCGCCGACGACCCGGTGATTCCGGTGGCCGGGTTCCCGGTGCTGCAGCTGCCCGGCCACTCCCGGCTGGAAATCGCCCGGTTTGGCGGCCACTGCGGCTTCCTCGAGGGCATCAGCCTGAGCGGCTATGCCGAGCGCTGGGTCACCGCCCGGCTGCTGGCCGCAGTCGACAGCGCCGCGCGCGTTACAATCCAGGCTTCCGTTTAGCCGAAGATTCCCATGCTCGCCAACATCACGCAGGCCATGCGCCAGGGCGACTACGCCGCGGCCCAGAAGGCCGCCCGCGAACTCGTCGCCGCCGAACCCCAGAACTTCGCCGCCCAGCACCTGCTCGGCATCTGCCTTCGCCACAGCGGCGACCTGGCCGGCGCCCGCGTTGCGCTGGAGCGCGCCATCGCGCTTTCGCCGGACCAGTCGGCGCTGCATTTCAGCCTGGCCTCGCTGGACCTGGCCGAAGGCAATTCCGAAGCGGCGCACGCCGGCCTCAAGCAGTCGCTGCAGCTCGATCCCAACCAGCTGGGCGCCTACGTCACCCTGGTGCACCTGGCGATGGGCCGGCGCGACCTGGACGAGGCCGAGCGCAACCTGCGCCTGGCCCAGCGCGTCAATGCCGACCATCCGCAGGTGCTCATTGCCCAGGGCTACCTTGCCCAGGCCCGGGGCGACGCCGAGCTGGCGCTGCGCTGCTTCACCGCCGCGGCCCAGTCCGACCCCAACCTGCAGGAAGCCCAGGTGGCCCTGGGCAAGTCCTACCTGTCGCGCGAGATGTGGCCGTTTGCCGAGCAGGCCTTCACCAACGCGCTGGCCCTGGACCCGACGCGTTCGATGGCCACCCTGCGTGCGCTCGCCCAGGCCCGCCGCAAGCAGGGCGACGTCGACGGCGCCCTGGACGTGCTCAATGAAATGATCCAGCGCAACCCGGAAGACTTCACCGTGCGCGGCGTGCGCGGCGAGCTGCTGGCCGCCAGCGGCCGTGCCCCGCAGGCGCTGGACGACTACCTGCCCATGCTCGACCGGCGGCCCGACCATGTGACCACCCTGGGCTTCGCGGCGATGATCCTGGCCGAAAACGACCGCCTGGACGAAGCGCTGGCGCGCAGCGAAGCCGCCCTCGCCAAGTCGCCGCTGGTGGACGAACTGTGGATGATCCGCCTCAACATCTCCGGCCGCCGGCGCGAAGACGCCAAGGCCTTGCTGGATCGGTGGCACGAAGCCAATCCGGCCAGCGCCGCCTGCGTGGAGATGATCGCCAATTATTTCCTGGCCAACGGCGACGCGGCGCAGGCCGAAGTCTGGGCCGACCGCGCGCTGGCGCTCAATCCCCTGCTGCACCTGAGCGGCGTGATCAAGATCCGGGCCCGCATGAAGGATGATCCGGAAGCCGCGCTGGCGCAGGCCGAAAAGATGCTCGCCGGGACGGCGCCGGGCAATACCGATGTGCTGCGCGAGCTGATCGGCTGGGCCGGCATGGCGCTCGACTCCCTCGGCCGCTATGACGAAGCCGCCCTGCGCTGGCGCGATCTGATCACCCTGCCGGTGCGCCAGATGACGCCGCCGGCGCCGGGGC
>NZ_JAIBFH010000290.1 GCF_019459675.1 Arenimonas sp. | reverse complement strand
GCCTAGCACGCGCTCGGCCTGGTCCTGGCGGCGGGCGGCCAGCGACTGGCCCAGCTGGCTGTCGCGGCCGGCCAGGGCGATCAGGCCGCGGCAGTCGCGGTACAGCCATGCGGGTTCGATGGCGACGTAGTCGCCGGCGTGGCCTTCGAGGAAGGCGCGCGAGATCAGCCGTGACAGCGCCAGGTAACCCTCGCGGTTCTGGCACAGCAGGGTGAGCCGCGACGGCGGGCTTCCGTCGGCCGAAAGCCACAGGTCGGCGCCGGCGATGGGTTTGAGGCCGGCGGTCTCGGCGGCCTTGTGGAACTTCACCAGCGCGAACAGATTGCTGGTGTCGGTGACCGCCACCGCCGGCAGCCCGAGCGCGGCGCAGCGACCCACCAGCTCCGGGATGCGGATGGTGGAGTCGGTGAGCGAATACTCGCTGTGCAGATGCAGGTGGACGAAGCGAGGGGTCATGCCGGAAGCCGCGTGGCCGACCGGCAGTTTACCCCGCGGGTGGGGGCGGACAAGGCTTGACAGTCTGTGTTGCCAGGCCGTGCCGCCCGCCTCGTTGGAGAGACTCAGGTGACGCGGATGAAGTCCGGCAGTCCCGGGCTGGCGACGTACGAGCGCGAGCGCACCCCGCGGCGCTGCTGCAGGAGGGCGGCCTCGGCCAGGCAGGCGGTTTCCCAGGCCAGGCGGCGCTCGGTGGACGAGCCGCGCGGCCGTTCAAGGGCGCGGAACCGGCAGAAGTCCGCGTAATCGCGCGTCTCGCCTTCGAACGCCGGCCAGGACAGCTCGACCAGCAGGGCGTCGTCGAGGTGGCCCACCAGCGGCTGGTCATCGGGGATCAGGTCGTCCACCTGCTGCAGGTAGCTGGTGAGCATGCGGGCGCGATCGCGGGTGTCCGCGCCGACGTCCCAGTCGCTGTCGTTGAGCATGCGGCGCAGGTGCTCGGCGCGGCCCAGGCGCTCGGACAGGATCGCCACGGCCTGGTCCTGCGGCTGCTGTTCGAGCCACCGGGCCAGCGTGACCACCTGGTCGGCGCTGACCGACGGGGCGTTGGGCGCGATGTGTGCGAGCAGTCGGTTGAAGCGGTTCACCGCAGCGTCGCCCAGGGCGATGGTGCCCACCTGGCGGCGGCGCGAATCCCGTGATTCGGGCGGTAGGCGAAGGGCATTGCGTTCGTCGTGGCGTCGGTTGTTCATGGCGGTTCTCGCTGTGGGGGCGGTACGGGCGGGAAGGGGAGGATTCCCGCCCACATCCCTTGGGATGCGCCACCAGAGTGGACCGTTGCAAGCGCTGCAGCGACGCCCGGAAGTGAGTGTGACCAACGGGCTAATTCAGAAACCGCTCAGCTTTCCAGGCAGGCGCGCACGGGCGCGAAACTGCGCCGGTGCTGCTCGCACGGGCCGAGCCTTCGCAGCGCTTCGAGGTGCATCGGCGTCGGGTAGCCCTTGTGCACCGCGAAGCCGTAGCCCGGATGCAGGGCGTCCATCGCCACCATCAGCTGGTCGCGGCCGACCTTGGCCAGGATGGACGCGGCCATGATCGCCGGTTCGCGCGCATCGCCCTTCACCAGCGCTTCGGCGGGACAGGGCAGGCCGGGCGGGATGCGGTTGCCGTCCACCAGGGCGTGTTCGGGGTGCGGCTGCAGGGCGCGTACGGCGCGCGCCATGCCTGCCATCGTCGCGTGCAGGATGTTCAACTTGTCGATCTCGGCGACGTCGACGAATTCCAGGTGCCAGGCCAGCGCGCGTTCGCGGATCAGCGGCGCCAGCGCATCGCGGCGCGCTTCGCTCAGTGCCTTGGAATCGCCCAGGCCCTCGATCGGGCGGCGCGGGTCGAGGATCACCGCGGCCACCGCCACCGGGCCGGCGAGCGGGCCGCGGGCGGGCGCGGCCCCCCCCCCAACGCGCCGCGCCCGCACCCGCCCGCCCGCCCCGCGCCCCCCGCCCCGGCCGCCCAGGGCGCGCCCACGCCGCGCCGCCGGGGG
>NZ_JAIBFH010000266.1 GCF_019459675.1 Arenimonas sp. | reverse complement strand
ACCTTCGAAGTTTCTGGCGCCCCGCACCTGCCCGCACGACGCAGCGTGCGCGAGGTGATGGGCCTGGTGCTGGTGGCGCTGGTACCGGGCGTGTTGGCACACGCGTGGTTCTTCGGGCCGGGCATCGCCATCCAGATCGCGCTGGCCACGGCGTTCGCGCTGGGCTTCGAGGCCGCGATGCTCGGCGTCCGCGGCATCCCGATGCGGCGCTTCCTCACCGACCTCAGCGCGCCGCTGACGGCGGTGCTGTTCGCGCTGTCCATTCCGCCGCTGGCACCCTGGTGGGTGTCGGCCATCGGCATGGCTTCGGCCATCGTGCTGGCCAAGCATCTTTTCGGCGGCCTGGGCCACAACCTGTTCAACCCCGCGATGGTGGGCGTGGCCGTGGTGCTGCTGAGCTTCCCGCGCGAGTTCACCCAGTGGCTGCCGCCTGCGGGCCTGGCCGACGGCGCCGCCCTGCCCGGCCTGGGCGCCAGCCTGCGCGCCGTGTTCACCGGCGAACTGCCGGCGCCGTGGCGATGGGACACGCTGGCCCAGGCCACGCCGCTGGACAGCCTGCGCACGCTCGGCAGCGCCGGCGCCACCCTGGCCGAGATCCGCGGCAACCCGCTGTTCGGGGATTTCGGCGGCCGCGGCTGGGAATGGGTGGCCAATTTCTTCGCGCTCGGCGGCCTGTTCCTGATGTGGAAGAAGGTCGTCCCGTGGCACGTGCCGGTGGCCGTGCTGGGCACGGTGGTGCTGGTGACGCTGCCGTTCTGGCTGTCCGACCCGGACCTGCATCCGTTCCCGCTGCAGCATGTTTTTTCGGGTGCGCTGGTGCTGGGCGCGTTCTTCATCGCCACCGACCCGGTCAGCGGCTGCACCACGCCGCGCGGCCGGCTGCTGTTCGGTGCCGGCGTGGCGCTGCTCACCCTGGCCATCCGGCGCTGGGGTGCGTTTCCCGACGGCGTGGCGTTCGCGGTCCTGCTCATGAACTGCATGGCGCCCTGGCTCGACCTCCATACCCGCCCCCGGATCCTGGGCGAAGGCCGCGCGCCATGAAGGAAGCGCTGCGCGAATCATTGCGCTCGGGCGCGCAGTTGGCGCTGGCCGCGCTGCTGGCCACGGGCCTGCTGGCTGGCACGTTCGCCCTCACGCGCGAGCGCATCGTGGACGCCGAGCATCGCGTGCAGATGGACGCCCTGGCGATCGTGATTCCCACCGACCGCTACGACAACGACCTGGTGGCCGACCGCATCACCGTGTCGGCGCAGCCCTGGCTGGGCCAGCCCCTGGCCACCGTGCATCGCGCGCGGCTGCGCGGCCAGGACGCGGCCCTGGTCCTGTCGGTGGTGGCCCCGGACGGCTATTCGGGCGATATCGGACTGTTGGTGGCCGTGGCCCACGACGGACGCGTGCTGGGCGTGCGCGTCGACCGCCACCGCGAAACGCCCGGCCTGGGCGACGACATCGAAGCGACACGCAGCGACTGGATCACGCGCTTCACCGGCCGCTCCCTGGGCGACCCCGATGCCGCGCGCTGGGCCCTGCGCAAGGACGGTGGCGACTTCGACCAGTTCGCCGGCGCCACCGTGACCCCACGCGCCGTGGTGCTGGCGGTGAAGCGCAGCCTGGAGTTCGTTGCGCTGCACGCGCCGGCCCTGTACGCCGCACCGCCCGGCGCTACACTGCGCATCGACTCCGCGCCCGACGACTACCGCCCGCAGTGACCGCCGCGACGCCCCGCACCCTGCTCGAATACGGCCTGGCCAGCGGCAACGTCGGCCTGGTGCAGCTGCTGGGGCTGTGCCCGCTGCTGGCGGTCAGCAACAACGCGGTGAACGCGCTGGGCCTGGGCCTGGCCACGATGCTCGCGCTTACCGTCACCAACACCGCCGTTGCCAGCGTTCGGCGGCTGACGCGCCGCGACGTGCGCATCCCCGCCTTCGTGATGATCATCGCGGCCGTGGTCACGTCCATAGAGCTGGGCGTCCGCGCCTGGCTTCCCGAGCTGCACGCCGTGCTCGGCATTTTCATCCCCCTCATCGTCACCAACTGCGCCCTGATGGGTCGGGCCGAAGCCTTCGCGTCGCGCAATCGCCCCGCGCGGGCGGCACTGGATGGTTTCGCGACAGGGCTGGGCTTCGCCTGGGTGCTGCTGCTGATCGGCGCGGTGCGCGAACTCATCGGCGAAGGCAGCCTGTTCGTCGGCGCCGGACGGCTGCTCAACCTGCCCGGTCTGGAAGTGGCGGCGGACGGCTACCCGGGCTTCGTTTTGGCGGTGCTGCCGATCGGCGCCTTCCTTGTGCTGGCCTGCCTGATCGCGATCCGGCAGGGCTGGCGCCTGCGTCAGGCCAGGCAGGCCGCATGAAGGCCGACCAGCGTCGCGAAATGTTCGCCCGCCTGGCCGAACTCAACCCCAAGCCGACCACTGAACTCGAATATTCCAGCCCCTACGAACTGCTGGTGGCGGTGGCGCTTTCGGCCCAGTCCACCGACGTGGGCGTGAACAAGGCCACCCGCAGGCTCTTTCCCGTCGCCAACACCCCGCAGGCGATGCTGGCCCTGGGCGAAGAGGGACTCAAGCGCCATATCGCCACCATCGGCCTTTACAACACCAAGGCGGCCAACGTGATGGCCGCAGCGCGGATGCTGGTGGAACAGCACGGAGGCGAGGTACCCCGTGACCGCGCCGCGCTCGAGTCGCTGCCGGGCGTGGGCCGCAAAACGGCGAACGTGGTGCTCAACACCGCGTTCGGCGAAGCCACCATCGCGGTGGACACGCACATCTTCCGGGTGGCCAACCGGACCGGCCTGGCGCCGGGCAGGACGGTGCGCGCCGTCGAAGACAAGTTGCTCAAGGCGGTGCCGGCGCAATACCGGCTTGACGCCCATCATTGGCTGATCCTGCACGGCCGCTACGTGTGCAAGGCACGCAAGCCCGACTGTGGCCAATGTGTCATACGCGACTTGTGTCGGTTTCGTGACAAGCAGGATGCGTCGCCCGACGCATAGCGCGTAACTCGCCGCGCGCACCGACACAGGCGCCACGCAGGGTGCTGCGCGTGCGTTGGCACGCGTCCAACGCTGCGTCGCAACGACATCCTGTCAAGGTTTCGTCACATCTCTTATCTATAAAGGTGCGCAGCGGACAGCCGCGCTGCCCGTCATTGCGCCGGCCAACGCCTCCGCTTCGATCACGGGCGCCGCGCAGCCCACTCAAGCCCGAACCCACCCTGTTGGAGACCAAAAGATGGCCGTCCGCAACAAGACTCAACTCCTGCTGCTCACCTTTGGCGCCGTGCTGGCGCTCGGTGCCTGCTCTGATGGCGCGGTGGAAGTCGCGTCGCCCGGCGTAGGCGGCTTCCCGCCTCCGCCTCCGCCGCCGCCGCCCCCGCCGCCGCCGCCGCCGCCGCCGACCGGTGGTCCCGCCGCCGATTGCCCGACCGGCTTCGCCAACGTGGGCACGATCGCCAACAACACGCTGCGCGCCTGCCAGCTGCCGTCCAAGATCGTCGGCAACCTCGTCATCCCGAACCGCGCCGGCACCGTCTACTCCATCTCCGGCCGAGTTGACGTGGGCGATGACCAGGGCGGCGACGCCAACGCGCCGATCGCCGGCCGCCAGCAGGGCATCCTGACCATCGAGCCGGGCGTGCGCGTGTTCGGCGCCGCCGGCCTGGACTACATGGTGGTCAACCGCGGCTCGCAGATGTTCGCCGAAGGCACCTCCACCAGCCCGATCGTCTTCACCAGCCGCCAGAGCATCGAAGGCACCACCACCGTCGACTCGATCGGCCAGTGGGGCGGCCTTGTGCTGTTGGGTCGCGCACCGATCAGCAACTGCCCGGGCACGTCCACGCCCGGCACCGCCACCTGCGAAGCGCAGGTCGAAGGCACCAACGCCTTCTACGGCGGCAACCGTGCCGGCGACAACACCGGCCGCATCCGCTACTTCCGCGTGCAGCATTCGGGCTTCCAGATCCTGCCCAACAACGAACTCAACGGCATCACGCTGGCCGGCATCGGCAACGGCACCGTGTTCGAGTACGTGCAGGTGCACAACAGCTCCGACGACGGCTTCGAGTGGTTCGGCGGCACGGTGAACGGCAAGTACCTGGTCGGCACCGGCAACGACGACGACACCTTCGACACCGACGTTGGCTTCAACGGCGCCATCCAGTTCGGCATCGTGCTGCAGCGTGCCGGCGGCGGCGACCGCATGAACGAGATGAGCGCCTCCACGCGCATCCCGCCCTCGAATCCGAAGGTGGCCAACGTCACCTACGTCGGTCGTGCCGGCGGCGGCGCAGGCATCGTCATGAACTCGGGCACCAACAGCCAGTTCTACAACACCATCGTCACCCGCCCCGGCGGCGGCAGCGGTGCAGGCACGGCCTGCCTTGACGTGGATGACGCCACCACCACGGGTTCGTTCAACTCGGTCTTCTTCTCCTGCCCGACCGCTTTCGACGACGACGCCAACGGTGCGGCCGCGGCGCTGTTCAACGCCGGCACCAACAACACCGCCAACGGCACGTCCACGCTGAGCGCCACCTTCATCAACGGCGCCAACGAAACGGCCGTCCCGGCCTTCGCCAACCTGACCGCGGTGAGCCCGTTCTTCACCCAGGTCCCCTACGTCGGCGGCGTGCGCAACGCCAGCGACACCTGGTGGCAGGGCTGGACCTGCGGCCTGACCGCCGCGACGCCCTGCTGAGCCTTACCCGGGCGACGG
>NZ_JAIBFH010000249.1 GCF_019459675.1 Arenimonas sp. | reverse complement strand
GCGGATGCCGCGCACGATGGCGCGGTAGGCCAGCGACTCGCGGCTTTCGTCGGCCTCCTGGGTCCACTGCAGGCGCGTGAACCGGCGCTCGCCGGCGTCGAAGTCCGTCACCAGCAGCTGTTCCTCGAAAGCGCGCGCCGCCGGATGCACGCCGCCGTCGCCGTCGGCCAGCACCGAGGCGCCGTCGAACACCAGCTCATCCTGCCCGCCCACCACGTTGAGATAGGCCAGTGCGACGCCGGTTTCCTGCACGCGCTGCGCGAGCAGTGAATCGCGCACCGCGGTCTTGTCGCTTTCGAAGGGCGAAGCGTTGGGCACCACCACCAGCTGCGCGCCCAGCGCCACGGTTTGCGCCAGCGGTTCGGCGAACCAGAGGTCTTCGCAGATCAGCAGCCCCACCTGCACGCCGGCCACCTCGAACACACAGGCGCCGCCGTCGGGATCGACCGAGAAGTAGCGGCGTTCGTCGAACACGGCGTAGTTGGGCAGTTCGCGCTTGCGATACGTCAGCTCGACGCCGCCGTTGCGCAGCACGCTGGCGGCGTTGTACACCACGGCGCCGGCCGATTCCGGCCAGCCCACCACGGCGGTGATGCCGGTGCAGGCCGCGGCGACTTCCATCATGGCGCGCTCGCAGGCGGCCAGGAACTCCGGGCGCAGCAGCAGGTCTTCGGGCGGATAGCCCGCCAGGGCCATCTCGGGGAACAGCACCAGGTCGGCCCCGTGCTCGTCGCGGGCCTGCGCGATCAGCGCGGCAATGCGGGTGGCGTTGCCCTTCACGTCCCCCACCGGGAAGTCGAACTGGGCCAGGGCGATTCGCAGCTTTCGGGTCACACGCAGCTCCGTGGTTTGCCACCGCCCCAATGAAGAAGGGCCGCACTGGGCGGCCCTTCCGGACGGCGCTTTGGCGCAATCTTACTTCTTTGCCGCCAGCCGGGCCGCGATGGCGGCGCCCAGGTCGCCCGGCGACTTCACCGTGGTGACGCCGGCTTTTTCCAGCGCGGCGAACTTGCCCGCCGCCGTGCCCTGGCCGCCCGAGGCGATGGCGCCCGCGTGGCCCATGCGCTTGCCTTCCGGGGCCGAGGCGCCGGCGATGAAGCCGACCACCGGCTTGGTGACGTACTGGGCGATGTACTCGGCCGCTTCTTCCTCGGCGCTGCCGCCGATTTCGCCGACCATGATGATGCCTTCGGTCTGCGGGTCTTCCTGGAACAGCTTGAGCGCGTCGATGAAGTTGGTGCCGTTGATGGGGTCGCCGCCGATGCCGATGCAGGTGGACTGGCCCAGGCCGGCGTCGGTGGTCTGCTTCACGGCTTCATAGGTGAGCGTGCCCGAGCGCGACACGATGCCGATCTTGCCCGGCATGTGGATGTGGCCCGGCATGATGCCGATCTTGCACTCGCCCGGGGTGATCACGCCGGGGCAGTTCGGGCCCACCAGCACCACGTCCTCGTAGCCCAGCAGCGTGTTCTTCACGCGCAGCATGTCCAGCACCGGGATGCCTTCGGTGATGCAGACGATGACGCGGATGCCGGCGTCGGCCGCTTCCAGGATGGCGTCGGCCGCGAACGGCGGCGGCACGTAGATGACCGACGCGTCGGCGCCGGTTTCTTCCACGGCTTCGCGCACGGTGTTGAACACCGGCAGGCCGATGTGGGTGGTGCCACCCTTGCCGGGCGTGACGCCGCCGACGACCTTGGTGCCGTAATCGAGCATCTGCTCGGCGTGGAAGGTGCCCTGCTGGCCGGTGAAGCCCTGGACGATGACCTTGGTGTTCTTGTTGACCAAAACGCTCATGGTTTCTGTGTCCTCAGGCTGCAGCGGCGACGGCGAGCTTGGCGCCGTCGTTGATGTCGTTGGCGGCCTGGATGGCCAGGCCGGAATTCCGGAGGATTTCCTTGCCCTTGTCGACGTTGGTGCCTTCCAGGCGCACGATCACCGGCACCTTGACGTCCACTTCCTTCACCGCGGCGATGATGCCCTCGGCGATCATGTCGCAGCGCACGATGCCGCCGAAGATGTTGACGAAGATCGCCTTCACCTTGTCGGACGACAGGATGAGCTTGAAGGCCTCGGTGACGCGTTCCTTGGTGGCGCCGCCGCCCACGTCCAAGAAGTTCGCCGGCGAACCGCCGTTGAGCGCGATCACGTCCATGGTGGCCATGGCCAGGCCGGCGCCGTTCACCATGCAGCCGATGTTGCCGTCCATGGTGACGTAGTTGAGGTCGTACTTGCTGGCCAGCAGCTCGGTCTCGTCTTCCTGGCGCACGTCGCGCATGGCGGCCAGGTCGGCGTGGCGGAAGGTGGCGTTGTCGTCGGAGTTGATCTTGCCGTCCAGCACGGCCAGGTCGCCGTTGGTGAGGATGGCCAGCGGGTTGAGTTCAACCAGCGCCAGGTCCTTTTCATTGAACAGCTTGTACAGGCCCATCATGATCTTGCTGAGCTGGTTGACCTGCTTGGCCGTCAGGCCCAGGTCGAAGCCCAGTTCGCGGCACTGGTAGGGCTGCAGGCCCTGCACGAAGTTCACGTTCAGCACCTTGATGGCGTCCGGGTTTTCCTTGGCCGTGGTTTCGATGTCCACGCCGCCGTCGCTGGAGGCGATGAAGGTGATCGAGCGCGTGCTGCGGTCCACCAGCACCGACAGGTAGAGTTCCTTGGCGATGTCGGTGGCCTGGGTCACCAGCACCGTGTCCACCGGCAGGGCCACGCCCGCGGTCTGGTAGGTGGTCATCTTGGTGCCGAGCATGGCCTTGGCATACTCGCGGACCTGGTCGAGGGTCTTGGCCAGCTTCACGCCGCCGGCCTTGCCGCGGCCGCCGGCATGGATCTGGGCCTTGACCACCCAGAAATCGCCGCCGATGGCCTTGGCCGCGTCCACGGCCTCTTCGGGGGTGCGGGCAACGCGGCCCGCCGGGACGGCGATGCCGTAGTCGGCGAACAGCTGCTTGGCCTGGTATTCGTGGAAGTTCATGCGGCTACCTTGTGGTGGGCGGGGTCGCGAGCGAGGGGCGTTATTGTCGCCGACCCCCCCGGCAAAGGCAAAGAAGCTGGTTTCGGGGGCTGGAAGGTCTTCAGGGCCCGACCGCCGGGGTCCATTGGGCCCGCGCAGGGGCATAATCGGGCCATGGCGACCGCCCCCCGAAAGTCCATCGCAAATTCCCCCCAGCGGCGTGAGCTGTACTTCTTCACGCTCTACCGCATGCTCGAGGCCGCCCTGCTGGCGCTGGTGGCCTTCAGCCCGGTGGGCGAACTGATGCTGGAAATCCGCGACCCCGGGGTGCTCCGGACCATCGTGGTGCTTTACATGGTGGCGGCCCTTGCGCTGCTGCTGGCCAGCTACCGCAGTGAAATCCCGCCGCCCCGCCAGGCGGCGGTCGGCCTGGGCCTGGACCTGCTGGTGGTGGCCGGCACCCTGGCCGTCACCAGCGGCGGCCAGGGCGGCATCGCCCTGCTGCTGCTGTTCAACGTCGGCGCGGGCGCGCTGATCCTGCCCCAGCGCCTGGGCCTGGGCTTCGCCACCGCGGCGGCCATGGTGGTCCTGGGCGAAAGCATCTACCGGCGCACCTTCGAGGCGATCGAGCAGCGACCGCTGGCCGAGTCGGTGATGTTCAGCGTGACCTACCTGGCCACCGCCGTGCTGTGCGAGCTGCTGAGCCGGCAGGTGATCGAATCCCAGGCACTGGCCGACCGGCGTGGCGAGGAATTGGCCAACCAGGCCGAGATCAACGAACTGGTGATCCGGCGCATGCGCACCGGCATCCTGGTGGTGGACGGCGACCACCGCGTAAAGGTTTGCAACGAAGCCGCCTGGGGGCTGCTGGGCAAGCCCTCGCCCGACCGCCAGCAGCTGGCCGACGTGGCGGCACCCCTGCACCGGGCGCTGCTGGTCTGGCGGCAGGGCCGGGGCGATATTCCCAAGGCCATGACCCTGGCCGAAGGCGCGCCGGAAGTGCTGCCGCGCTTCGTGTCGCTCAGCCTCACCGACAACCTGTTCCTCATCTTCCTGGACGACAGCCGGCTGTATTCGGACCGCGCCGAAGAGCTCACGCTGGCCACGCTGGGCCGGCTTTCGGCCAGCATCGCCCACGAAATCCGCAACCCCTTGGCGGCCATCAGCTATTCGGTGCAGCTGCTGGAGGAAACCACCAACCTGCCCGAGGCCGACCGCCGCCTGCTGGAAATCATCCACACCCAGTGCCAGCGCATGAACGGCATCGTGCAGGACATCCTGGGCCTGGCGCGGCGCGAACGATCGCAGCCCGAGACGCTGGACATCGGCCAGTTCGCCCGCCGCTTCGTCGACGAATACCGCAGCAGCCACCCGCTGGAAACCGACGTGCTGCAGGCGGTGAGCGAGCGCACCACGCTGGCCATGGCCGACCCGCGGCACCTGCACCAGGTGCTGACCATCCTGGTGCAGAACGCCCTGACCTACGGCCGCCTGCCCGGCGAGCCGGCGAAAGTGACCGTGGCCGTGCGCAGCGCCCCGCCCGGCTCGCCCCCGGAGCTCAACGTCACCGACCGCGGGCCGGGCATCCCGGCGGCGGTGGCCGACCGCATATTCACGCCGTTCTACACCACCAGCGAACACGGCACCGGCCTGGGCCGGTACACCGCCCAGAACATTTGCGAAGCCAACCCGTCCACGCTGACCAACCCGCCGGTGCGGGGGGGCGGCAGCTGCTTCCGCATCGTGCTGCCGCCGGGCCTGACCCTGATGCAGGACGAGATCGGCAACACGCGGCTCAATCTGGCCTGAAACGACCCGATTCAGCTAAGGTGTATGGGTCTTTTCTGCCCGCCCCCGGTAATACATGGCTACCCCCCGCAGCGCCCTGGTAGTAGACGACGAACGCGACATCCGGGAGTTGCTGGTACTCACCCTGGGCCGGATGGGGCTGCGCGTGGACACCGCCGCCGACCTCACCAGCGCCCGGGCTCAGCTGGCCCAGGGCAGCTACGACCTGTGCCTGACCGACATGCGGCTGCCCGACGGTTCCGGGCTGGACCTTATTTCGCTGATCGCCGCGCGTTATCCCGACACCCCGGTGGCCATGATCACGGCCTTCGGCAACGTCGAGGCCGCCGTGAACGCCCTCAAGGCCGGCGCCTTCGACTTCGTCACCAAGCCCGTGGACCTCAGCGTGCTGCGCCGGCTGGTGCAGCACGCGCTGGACCTCAACCAGCAGCGCCGCAGCGCCAGCCCGGCCAGCGGCCGCCTGCTGGGCGAATCGGCGCGCATGCAGCAGCTGCGGCAAACCATCGGCCGCGTCGCCCGCAGCCAGGCGCCGGTGTACATCAGCGGTGAATCGGGCGTGGGCAAGGAGCTGGTGGCGCGCCTGATCCACGAACAGGGTTCGCGCGCGGCCGGCACCTTCGTGCCGGTGAACTGCGGCGCCATTCCCTCCGAATTGATGGAAAGCGAGCTGTTC
>NZ_JAIBFH010000245.1 GCF_019459675.1 Arenimonas sp. | reverse complement strand
GCCCCGGGGGGGGGCGGGGCGCTACCCCAACCCCCCGCCGACACGGCGCAGGCCAGCAGTGCGGTGAACAGCGCGGGGGACGGTGCGTGGCTCATGGCAGCTCCTCGGTGGTGGACAGGGGGCGGTGCGCGGCTCAGGGCGACGGCTCGGTGGTGGCCAGCACGGTGGAAACCTGCGCGGACCAGTCGCCCACCGCGGTGACACCCACGTCGCGCCGGCCTTCGCTGCTTGCGCACAGCAGGCGTTCGAGCGGCGAGGTGCAGGCGGCCAGGTCACGCGCGCCGGTGCCGGCCTGCTGGAACGCGTCGGCGCGGATGGGGCGTGCGCTGCTGATCACCACGAAGCGATAGGCGCCGGGCGTGTCGAAGGACATCGCGGAGCGTCGGTACGGCTGGTTCGGAGGCAAGGCCTGGTCGAACTCACCGGGCTTGGGAAGCACCAGGTCAACCGCGTTGTAGGGGTCGATTGCCAGCACATAAACGTAGGCCGGTCGGGCAGCGCGGTTGATCACCGTCGCGGTGATCCGCTCGCCCGGGCCAATCCGGCGCACGCCCCCAGCCGCGGGGGGGGGGCAGGCGGGGGGGCGATAGCCATCGGCCGCAATGCAGGCCGCGACGGGGAAAGGATCGGCCTCGGTGCCGCTGGCGCTGGTTCGCAGCGCAAGCAGTTGCTGTACGCGCGCGACCTTGCGCAGGGCATCGGCCAGGCGATCGCCGAACGCGGAGTCGTCGGCGCGTCCGAGCGACGCCGCCAGCAGTGTGCCGTCAGCCGCGCGCAGCGCGATCGCATCGGGGTCGTCCGGGGCCTGGACCACGCGCGTACCGCCGTCCGCCGCCACCACGGCAACGCCGGTGGCGCGCAGGGCGGCCGCGGCGGCCGCCCGGGCGGGGCCCCCGGGCAGGTCAATGGCTACGGCGAGTGCGTCGGCGGGCAGGAAGTGGGCGACCTGTAGCGCGACCAGCCGCGCCGGCAGCGTCCCCTCTGGCGCCGTGTCGAGCTTCAGCGTGGCGCTGTTGGCCGCGACGGCGGTGACCGACGCGCTGGACAGGCTTGACTGCTGCGCAACGGCATCGGCCTGACTGGCATAGATCGCGAAGCGGGAGCCGGGCGTGATGGCACCCGTCACCCCCGCCTGCAGGGGTGTTGTGCCACCGTAATTTCTTAAGTCGTAAAGCACGACGGTGCGCGACCGGGCGCCCAGCACGGCGGTGAGTGCGCCTTCGCCCGATGGCGTCTGCGCCGGATGGCCGCTGGCGGCGACGCGCAGGCGCACCTCGTGGACCAGGTCGCCAAAGGTCGCATTGCGCATGCCCGGCATGCGAAGCGTGTCCAGCAGGGCGGTGGTGAACACGCCCGCTCGCGCGCCGACGGCGCCGCCGCCGGTTTCCTGTGCCTCCTCGCCGTCCTGCGCGGCCGCCAGGTGCACCCAATAACCATCGCCACCGGCCGCGCTGCCTTGCATCGCATCCGGCGCGGGTGGCGTGGCCCCGACGAGCGCAGGCGCACTGCGCGACTGGCCCGCGGCGCCTGTACGGGTGGCGGTCGCCGAATTGCAGGAGTCGAAGATGCTGACGAAGTACAGGCCAGCCGCGGTCGCGCGGTCCTTGAGCACCTTCAGTTCGACGTCGAAGATATCGCCGGCCGCGCCGTCCGGACGGCGGGCGTCGGTCGGCATGATGGTTCCGTTGTAGCCGGTGTCCTGGTCGCGCGCCTCGTCGTCGCGGTAGCGCGAGCCGTGGCCGGCGAAATAGAACAGCAGGGTGTCGCCGGGGCTCAGCGTGCTGATCCGCTGTTCCAGTGCCTCCAGGATCCGCGCGCGGGTCGCGCAGTCGTCGGTCAGCGTGGTGGTGGCGTCGTTGGATGAATCACAGGCGTCGTCCACGGGGGCGTCAACCTTGACGCCATAGATATCCGCCAGCGCCTGCTTGAAGCGCAAGGCGTCGCCGACGGCACCGCGCAGGTCGGAGAACACAGCGCCCGGCATTTGCGCATCGGAATAGCGGTAGCGGTCGATGCCGACGACCACGGCGTGTATGCGCCGCGTGTCCGGCGCAGGCGACCCAACCGCCGTTGGTGAGTCGTTCGGGGCGGAATCAGGTGATCCCCCGCAGCCGGACAGCAGTCCAGCCAGAAGCCCGGCCATCAGCGCCATGCGCTTCATCGTGCCCCCTCGCGCAGCACCAGCGCGCTCGGCTGCGGGTTGAAGTCGAACAGCGCTGGCTGTTGCACGCGTCGCGCAGGGGCGTCGGCCGGCAAATCATGGAAGGTGATTGCGCGCGTGCCCCCGGCGCCCGCGGCGATGCGACCGACGCGGGCATCGTTGGCCAGCGTGGGCATCCGGATGACCGAATAGGCCAGCCATTCGTCAACGCGGATGTTGCCGTCATGGTCGAGGTCCGCGTGCCCGGCGCCCAGCCCGTCCTCTGCCAGCGCATAGGTCAGCAGGCCTTGCCCGAGCCGTGCGTCCTCCAGCGCGACGTCGTCGGCCTGGGTTGCGGCCAGGATGCGGATGCCCTTGTCGTAGGCCAGTTGGCCCAGTCCGCTGTCGCCCATCGGGCCTGGCTTGAAGCGGCCGTCGGAGACGCTGGCCGCCGAATGGCAGGCGTCGATCACCAGGGCGATCTCCCCGGCCTGCATCCGCTGGAACGGCGCCACCAGATCCGCAGTGGCAAACACCGTGGACAGGTCCGGCGACTCCGAGCCGTCGGGCCAGCGGCCGTCGCCGGGGATCAGGTAGAAGTCGCCGCGCGGGTTGGCCCAGCCGTGGCCGGAGAAACTGACGATCACCGCGTCGTCGGGCGTTGCCGGCTGCAGCATCCCGGCCTCGATGCCCTCCGCACGCAGGGCCGCGAGGGTGGCGTCGCGATCGTCATCGACCGTCAGCAGGGACAGCACGCGGCTCATCGTCGCCCGGTCCACGCGCGTGCGCCGACCATCGGCGTCGCGTTCGGCGGCGAGCACCAGGCGGCGCGTTTCATAGCCGGGGATGTCGGCCAGCTGCGAAGCCATCAGACGGGCGTCGGCAGCGGCATAGTTCAAACGGAAGCGCGGTGTGTCGTAGTCGTCTATGCCGATCGCCAGCACGTAGGCGCGACGCGGGCGCGGCGCAACGCCAGAGCGCG
>NZ_JAIBFH010000205.1 GCF_019459675.1 Arenimonas sp. | reverse complement strand
GGCTAGGGCAGCGCTGCGGGGCGCCGAGTCGGCGCGCCCGGCATCTACGTGGGCGGCGCCAAGGTGATGGCCCTGGGCCTGCGCGTGCGCCGCGGCTGCAGCTTCCACGGCCTGGCCTTCAACGTGGCCATGGACCTGGAGCCTTTCCGGCGCATCAACCCCTGCGGTTTCCAGGGGCTGGAAGTGACCTCGGTGCTAGACTTGGGCGGTCCCGGCGACCCGGCCGCGATCAAGCCGGCCCTGGTCCAGGCCCTGTCCCGAACCCTGGGGCTGGCCGCCGGTTTTTCGCCCGACGCGCCCGACCTCACCCCCTCCGCCTGAGCCGCCCCCGACCATGTCCGACAACGCCAAGACCATTCCGCTGCAGGTGCTGGGTTCGCCGCTGGTGGAAGGCGCCAAGCAACTGGGCGGCGACAAGATCGGCAAGAGTCCGGTGAAGTTCGACGAATCGGCGCCGGTGCTGCGCAAGCCCAGCTGGATCCGGGTGCGCATCCCCGCCGGCAATGCCGTCGCCAAACTCAAGGCCAAGCTGCGCGAGAACCGCCTGGTCACCGTGTGCGAAGAAGCCAGCTGCCCCAACATCCACGAGTGCTTCAGCCACGGCACCGCCACCTTCATGATCCTGGGCGAGGTGTGCACTCGCCGCTGCAGCTTCTGCGACGTGGCCCACGGCCGGCCCAAGCCGCCCGACGCCAGCGAGCCGGCCAACCTGGCCCGCACGGTGGCCGACATGGGCCTGCGCTACGTGGTGATCACGTCGGTGGACCGCGACGACCTGCGCGACGGCGGCGCACAGCATTTCGTGGACTGCATCCGCGAGGCGCGCGCGCTGTCGCCGGAGCTCAAGATCGAAATCCTCACGCCCGACTTCCGCGGCAAGGGCCGCATGGACCGCGCGCTGGAAATCCTGGCCACCCATCCGCCGGACGTGTTCAACCACAACCTGGAAACCGTGCGCGAGCTGTATGCCAACGTGCGCCCCGGCGCCGACTACGACTGGTCGCTGCAGCTGCTGCAGCGCTTCAAGGCGCAGCACCCCGACGTGCCCACCAAGTCCGGCATCATGCTGGGCCTGGGGGAAGAGTGGGACCAGGTGCTGGGTGCGCTGCGCGACCTGCGCGCGCACGACGTGGACATGGTCACCATCGGTCAGTATCTGCAGCCCACGCCGCACCACCACCCGGTCATCCGCTACTGGACCCCGGATGAGTTCAAGGCGCTGGAAACACAAGGCCTGGCGATGGGCTTCACGCACGTGGCCTCGGGCCCGATGGTGCGTTCGTCCTACCACGCCGACCGCATGGCGGCCGATGCCGGCTACGTGGCCCTGACGTCCTGAGTAAACGCGGCTTTAACATCGGGCTGAACGAATGCCCCGCGTATTGGTCGCACATCACTTAAGGCACACGCCCGGCGGCTATGCTGGGCGCATGCTGGACCCCTGAATCACCGGAAGACCCCATGCTCAAGCACAAGCTGATCGCCCTTTCCGTCGCGCTGCCGTTGGCCATGGCCCTGGCGGGTACGTCTGTCCCGGCTCCTGCGCCTGCCAAGAAGGTCCCGGCCGCCGCCAGCTACCAGCCCAGCGCCGAACAGGCCGCCGCGGCCCGCCTGGTGTACGGCATCCTGTCCGACAGCCGCTACGTCTACCGCGCCAAGCCGCTGGACGATGCGCTGTCGATGGAAATCCACCGCCGCTACCTCGAGTCGCTGGATTCCCAGAAGCTGTTCTTCACCCAGGCCGACATCACGCGCTTCGACGCCTACCGCACGCGCCACGACGACGCCATCAAGAACCAGCAGCTGGGCGCCGCCTACGACATCTTCACCACCTACGTGAAGCGCGTGGACGACCGCGTGGCCTACGCCAACCGCCTGCTCGCCAAGCCTTTCGACTTCAGCACCGACGACAGCTGGGCCTACGACCGCGAAGACGTGGCCTGGGCGGCCAGCGGCGCCGAGCTCGACGCCGCCTGGCTGAAGTACGTCAAGAACGACGCGCTGCGCCTGAAGCTGGCCGGCCGCAGCCAGGACGAGATCCGCAAGACGCTGGGCAAGCGCTATGCCGGCCTTGCCGAGCGCGTGCACGAGCTGCGCGCCGATGACGTGTTCGAGACGTTCATGAACGCCTACGCCACGTCCATCGATCCGCACACCAGCTACATGTCGCCGCGAAGCGCCGAAAACTTCAACATGCAGATGCGCCTTTCGCTGGAGGGCATCGGCGCGGTGCTGCAGCGCCAGGAAGAGTTCGTGGTCATCCGCACCATCGTGCCGGGCGGCCCGGCGGGCACCAACGGCAAGCTCAAGGTGGGCGATCGCGTGGTGGCCGTGGGCCAGGGCGCCAGCGGCCCGATGACCGACGTGGTGGGCTGGCGCATCGACGACGTGGTGGCGCTAATCCGCGGCAAGAAGGGCACCCAGGTGCGCCTGGACGTTCTGCCCGCCGAGGCCGGCACCGACGCCACGCCCACCGCGATCGCCATCGTTCGCGACAAGGTGAAGCTGGAGGAACAGGCCGCCCAGAAGCGCGTCATCGACGTTGACGGGCGCCGCATCGGCGTGATCGAGCTGCCCACGTTCTACCTCGACTTCGAAGCCAAGCGTCGCGGCGACAAGGACGCCCGTTCGGCGACCGTTGACGTGGCCAGGCTGCTGCGCGAACTGCGTGCGGAAAAAGTCGACGGCGTAGTGGTTGACCTGCGCGACAACGGCGGCGGCTCGCTGCTTGAAGCCGTCGAGCTCACCGGCCTGTTCATCGACACCGGCCCGGTGGTGCAGGTGCGCGAAACCGGCGGCCGCGTCAGCGTCGAATCCGACGACATGGGCGGCGTGGCCTGGGATGGCCCGCTGGCCGTGCTGGTGAACCGCAGCTCGGCGTCGGCGTCGGAAATCTTCGCCGCCGCGATCCAGGATTACGGCCGCGGCCTGATCATCGGCGAGCCCACCTTCGGCAAGGGCACGGTGCAGAGCCTGATCGACCTGGACCGTTTCCCGCGCAAGGACGACGTCCAGTTCGGCCAGGTGAAGCTCACCGTGGCGCAGTTCTTCCGCGTTGACGGCGGCACCACCCAGCACGCCGGCGTGGTGCCCGACCTGCAGTTCCCGGTCACGCTGGACGCCAGCGAGTACGGCGAGAGCAGCTTCGACAATGCGCTGCCGGCCACCCGCATCGCCCAGGCGCCGCACATGAACGTCGGCAACTTCACCTCGCTGGGCCCGCAGCTGCGCAGCCGGCACAAGGCGCGCGTGGCCACGGACGCCGAGTTCGGCTGGTGGGCGCAGGACGTGGCCACCTTCCGCGAGGACCGCGAGAAGAAAACCATCTCGCTCAACGAAACCGTGCGGCGCGCCGAGCGCGACCGCCTGGAGAGCCAGCGCAAGCAGCGCGCCGCCGAGCGCAAGGCGGCAGGACTGGACAGCGACACGTTGGCGCGCGCCGACGACGGCCTGAGCGCCAGCGAGCGCAGCGTCGCCGACCAGACCGCGGTGGAAGAAGCCGCCAAGAACCGTCCCGACCCGCTGCTGCGCGAATCGGCGGCCATCCTGGCCGATGCGCTCGACCTGCTGTCCAGCGACGGCGCCCTGACCGCCAAGGTGCTGCCGGTGACGCGCCAGCCGACCATCTGGGCCGAATAAGCACAGCAAGATCCGGATAGCCGGCGCCCCGCGCGCCGGCTAGCCTGTGTGCATGCCCACCCGCGCCGCCACCGCTGATCCCCGTCTCGACCAGGCCCGCCGCCTGCTGGACGACCACGACCTGGGCCTGGAAGCGCTGGGCGCCGCCGTCGGCCTGAGCGCGACCCACCTGCAGCGTCGCTTCCGCGACCAGTTCGGGCTCACGCCCGCGGAATATCTTGCGCAGCGCCGGCTGGCCGCACTCAAGCGCGGGCTGCGCGGCGGGCGCAGCGTCACCCATGCCCTGTACGACGCCGGCTACGGTTCGCCCAGCCGCGTGTACCAGGACGGCGCTGCCCGGCTGGGGATGCCGCCGCTGGCCTACGGCCGCGGTGGAGCGGGGCTGGATATCCGCTGGTCGCTGGTGGACACCGCGCTGGGCCAGGCGCTGGTGGCCGCCACCGAGCGCGGCATCTGCGCGGTGGCCCTGGGCGACGACCCGCAGGCGCTGGAGCGCGAGCTGCGCGATGAGTTCCCCAACGCCACGCTGCACTGGGTTGAGCAGGGTCGCGAGGGTTTCCTCGCGCCGCGCCTGCGCGCGGTGGCCGATGCGCTGGCCAGCCGGTCCGGCACGGTGCCCGTGGAGCTGGTGGGCACGGCCTTCCAACTGCGCGTATGGCAGGCGCTGATGCGCATCCCGCCGGGCGAAACCCGCAGCTACGCCGAACTCGCCGCCAGCCTGGACGCGCCCCGGGCGGCGCGCGCCGTCGCCCGCGCCTGCGCCAGCAACCGCGTGGCGGTGCTGGTGCCCTGCCACCGCGTGATCCGCGGCGACGGCACCCCGGGTGGCTACCGCTGGGGGCTGCCGCGCAAGCAGGCGCTGCTGGCGTCCGAATCGCTGTTGTCGAAAGCCCAACCCAAGAGCCGCGCATGAGTCCTGGAAAATCCGCGGCACCGTCCGCCCTCGCGGTCGCCCTGGCGCTCGCCTCGGTGTACCTGGTGTGGGGCTCGACCTATCTCGCCATCCGCGTCGGGCTGGAAGGCTACCCGCCCTTTCTGATGGGCAGCCTGCGTTTCCTGGCGGCCAGCGCCGTGTTCTATGGCTTCCTGCGCTGGCGCGGCCACGCCGCGCCCACCCGCGCACAGTGGAAGAACGCGGCGGTGATGGGGCTTTTCATGCTGGTGATGGGCAACGGCCTGGTGAACTTCGCCGAACAGACGGTGTCGTCGGGGCTGGCCGCGATCGCGGTGGCGTCCATGCCGCTGTGGGCGGCGCTGTTCGGCGTGCTCAAGCGCCAACATCCCAGCCGCGGCGAATGGCTGGGGCTGGCGGTGGGTTTCGTCGGCGTGATCTGGCTCAACGTGGGCAGCGAAATGCGCGCCAGCCCGGCCGGCATGCTGGCGCTGCTGGCGGCGCCGATCGCCTGGGCCTGGGGTTCGATCTGGAGCCGGGGCCGCGACCTGCCCGCGCCATTCATGAGCACTGCGGCGCAGATGGTCTGCGGCGGCGTGGCGATGGGCGTGCTGGGTTTGGCGCTGGGCGAGCGCATCACCAAGGTGCCGCCGCTGGAGGCCACGCTGGCGGTGGGCTACCTGGCGGCGTTCGGCTCCATCGTGGCGTTCAGCGCCTACGTGTGGCTGCTGCAGAACGTGCGGCCGGCGCTGGCCACCAGCTATGCCTACGTGAACCCGCCGATCGCGGTGCTGCTGGGCGCGCTGCTGCTGGGCGAAAGCTTCGGCCTCAGCGCCATCGGTGCGATGGCGGTGATCCTGGCCGGCGTGCTGATCATCACCCGCGCCAAGGCGCGGGTGGCCTAGCGGTCAGGCTTTCGCGAGCGCCAGCGGCAGCACGCGCAGGCGCTGCCCGTTGAGGGCGAACACCGCGTTGGCCACCGCGGGCGCGATCGGCGGCAGGCCCGGCTCACCCACGCCGCCGGGCTTTTCGCTGCTGGCCACCACGTGCGTGTCCACTTCGGGCATCTCCGGCAGGCGCAGCGACGGGTAGTCGTGGTAGTTGGACTGCTGCACGCGGCCGTCCTTGAAGGTGATCTTGCCCTGCAGCGCCGCGCTGAGGCCGTAGGCGATGCCCGACTCCATCTGCGCGGCGATCATCAGCGGGTTCACCGCCACGCCGCAGTCGATGGCGCAGGTGACCTTGTGCACGCGCACCGCGCCATCCTGCACCGACACCTCGGCCACCTGGGCCACGTAGCTGCCGAAGGATTCATGCACCGCGATGCCGCGCGCGCGGCCGGCCGGCAGCGGCGAACCCCAGCCGGCTTTCTCCGCCGCGAGGTTGAGCACGCCCAGGTGCCGCGCATGGCCCTTGAGCAGCGCGCGGCGGTAGTCCAGCGGATCCTGGCCGGCGGCGTGCGCCAGTTCGTCCACCAGGCTTTCCATCACGAAGGCGTTCTGGCTATGGCCGACCGAGCGCCACCACAGCACGGGCACGCCGTTGGTGGGGGAGTGCAGGTCCACGCGATGGTCAGCCAGGCCGGTGATGTAAGGCGAGTTGTTCACGCCTTCCACCGACGAGCCGTCCACGCCGTCCTTCACCAGGCCCGCGAACGGCGTGCCGGCCATGATCGACTGGCCCACCAGCACGTGGTCCCAGGCCAGCGGCAGGCCGTCGTCGCCCAGGGCGATGCGGGCGCGCTCGAAGACCATCGGGCGGTAGTAGCCGCCCTGGGTGTCATCTTCGCGGGTCCAGACCGTTTTCACCGGCAGGCCGGCGGCCTTGGCCACGTGCACCGCTTCGGTCACCACGTCGGCGCCGGGCGTGGCGCGGCGGCCGAAGGCGCCGCCCAGGAAGGGCGTGTGCACCTTCACCTGTTCGGGCTTGAGGCCGGTGATGGCGGCGGCGGCGCCCTGTTCGATGGTCTGGAACTGCGTGCCCACCCACAGCTCGCACTGGTCGGCGCTGATGCGCACGGTGCAGTTGAGCGGCTCCATCGCGGCGTGCGCGAGGTAGGGCACGTGGTACTCGGCTTCGATGGTTTTCGCGGCGGTGGCGATCCTGGCGCGGGCGTCGCCCTTGCGCGCGGCGTTGGCGCCATCGCTCTTGGCCAGTTCGCGGTACTGCGCCAGCTGCCTGGCCGAGTCCATCCCGGCGTTCGGGCCCAGGTCCCAGTCCACCGACAGTGCGTCGCGGCCCTTCTTTGCGGCCCAGAAATGGTCGGCCACCACGGCTACGCCCGACGGCACCTGCACCACCTTGCGCACGCCGGGCACGGCCAGCGCAGGCGCGGGATCGAACGATTTCACGGTGGCGCCGAACACGGGCGCGCGCGCCACGACGGCGGTCTTGAGGCCTTCGAACTGGATGTCCATGCCGAACACGGCGCTGCCGTTGATCTTCTCGGGCGTGTCGAGCCGGCGCGTGGGCTTGCCGATTACTTTCCAGTCGGCCGGGGCCTTGAGCGCCACGTCGGTGGGCACCGCCAGCTTGCCGGCGTCGTCGGCAAGTTCGCCGTAGGTGGCGCGCCGGTCGCCGGCGATCACCGCGCCGTTTTCGGTGCGGCAGGCCGAGGCGTCCACGCCGAAGCGCGCCGCCGCCGCCTGCACCAGCATGGCGCGCGCCGTGGCGCCCACCTGCCGGTAGCGGTCGAACTCCGACCAGGTGGTGGTGGAGCCGCCGGTGCCCTGCATGCCGAAGGCGATGCTGGCGTATACCGGCGCGGCGGGCGCATGTTCGACCTTGAAGTTCGCCCAGTCGGCGTCGAGCTCTTCGGCGATCAGCATCGGCAGCGTGGTCCAGATGCCCTGGCCCATTTCCGAATGCGCCAACAGCACCGTGACGCTGTCGTCGGCGCCGATGCGCAGGAAGGCGTTGGGTGTGAGCGCTGCCGCGGCGGCCGGCGCTTCCTGGGCAAAGGCCAGGCGCTTGCCGCCCGGCACCACGAAGGCAACCACCAGGCCGCCGCCGACGAGGGCGCTGGCCTTGAGGAAGGTGCGGCGGGATGGAAGGTGTTCAGCGTTCACGGGCGTTCTCCGTCGAACTGGGTGGGCGCCGGGGACGGCGCGCGGGAATCAGGGATTGCGGTTCAGGCCTTGCCGATCTCGGCGGCGCGATGGATCGCGGCGCGGATGCGCGGGTAAGTGCCGCAGCGGCACAGGTTGCCGGCCATCGCCGCGTCTATCTGCGCGTCGTCGGGATTGTTCACCACCTGCAGCAGCGCCGCCGCGGCCATGATCTGGCCGGACTGGCAATAGCCGCACTGCACCACGTCCAGTTCCGCCCAGGCTTTCTGCACCGGGTGGCTGGCGTCGGCCGACAGGCCTTCGATGGTGGTGATCTTGCGGCCCGCCATGGACGAGGCCGGGGTGATGCAGGCCTTCATCGGCACGCCGTCCACGTGCACGGTGCAGGCGCCGCACTGGGCGATGCCGCAGCCGTACTTGGTGCCGGTGAGGCCGATCAGGTCGCGCAGGACCCACAGCAGCGGCATGTCGCTGGAGGCATCGACGTCGTGCTCGACGCCGTTCACTGAAAGTTTCATGGAAGTCCCTTGCGGCGGCTGGGTGGCCTGGGCAGCCTACTCCTGCTTTTTGCCCGGTCCAAGTGGAGTCGCCCCGCCGCGGTGAAGGTCGGCCGCGGTGTCGATGTCGCCGGCCAGTGTGGCGCTGGCAAAGGCGTGGACGCGGTCGGCGCGGCCCCCCGCACCGGAGGCCGGCCCCCCGCGC
>NZ_JAIBFH010000200.1 GCF_019459675.1 Arenimonas sp. | reverse complement strand
CCCCCCCCCCCCCCCCCCCGCCCCCTGTTTGGGGGGGGGGGGGGCCGCGGCCCGCGCACGCAGAACGAAGGTTCGCGTGCGCAGCGGGCGGATGGCGTCAGTCATAGAACTTCCAGTTGCCCGGCAGCCCCTGTTGCAGTGAATCGCCGCGCAGGCGGGCCCGCACCAGGGCCACGGGCATCGGACCGCCCTTGAGGATGGCGTCGTGGAACTGGCGCTCGGTCATGTTGCCCTCAAGCACCATTTCCCGATGCAGCGCCTGGAACTGCAGGCCGCCCACCATGTACGCGATCTGGTAGAGCGGGCCGTAGTCGCCGGCGAAGCTGCGGCGCACTTCGGCGCGTGCGTTCTCGCGCTCGTGGCCCACGCGCTCCACCAGCAGGTCCACGGCCTGGTCGGGCGTCATCTTGCCCAGGTGGAAGCCCAGCGAGAACAGGATGCGGGCCGCGCGATGGCTGCGCCAGAACAGCATGCCGATGCGGTCTTCGGGCGTCTTGGCGAAGCCGCGCTCGTACAGCCGGAACTCCCAGTACAGCGCCCAGCCCTCGCCCCAGAACGGGGTGTCGAACAGTTCGCGCTGTGGCTGGTGGCGGGCGTTGTAGAAGTACTGCAGGTGGTGGCCCGGGATCAGCTCGTGGTGCACCACCGCGCGCGAGAAGTGGCGGTTGTTGCCGCGCAGCGCCATCAGCTTCTTGTCGTGGGGCATGGTGTCGGTGGGGAAGGCCACCCAGACGTCCTGGCCGCCCAGGAAGAACGGCGCCTGCAGCTGGTACTCGGGCGTGAGCATGGTCATGCGCCAGTCGCGCTTGGCCAGCTCGGGCACGGTGACCAGGTCGTTCGCTTCCAGGTAGTTGATGGCTTCATCGGCCAGCTCCACCACCAGCTTGGGCTGGTCACCCGGGGCAGGGTGGCGCGACTTGACCATTTCCAGCGCCGCACGCCAGTCGGACTGGCCCATTTCCGCCGCCGCCTTCTGCATCTCGCGCTGGCACCAGGCCAGCTCGCGCTCGGCCAGGTCAATCAGCTGTTCGGGCGTGTAGGCGATGAGTTCATGGCGCAGGTCGGCCAGCAGCGCCTCGCGGCCGATCGGGTCGCCGATGATGGTTTCCGGATCGTCGGCGCCGGCCAGCTTGTCGCGCAGCAGCTTGGCGTGCGACTGCATCTGCAGGTCCAGCGCTTCGTAGGGTTGCCTGGCCCACCAGGTGAACTGCGGGTCGTAGCCGGCGTGGAAGCCGTACCACTGCTTGAGGTCTTCGCGCACGCGGTCCAGCAGGCGCGCCGAACGGAACGCGAGGATGGGAGAAGTGCCCAACGCCTTGGGATCCTTGTCCAGCCGCGCCTGCAGCGCGGCCAGCGTGCGGCGGCTGCGGTCGAGCTGGTCGGGGGGGGGGGGGGGGGGGGGGGTGGGCAGGGGGCGGCGCGCGTAGGGGG
>NZ_JAIBFH010000199.1 GCF_019459675.1 Arenimonas sp. | reverse complement strand
AGGCCGATGGCCTGGGACAGCGTTTCAATGGCGCTGGTGGTGGTCTTGCCGACGCCGCCCTTGCCCGAGGTCACAACGATGATTTCAGCCAATGGTCTTCTCCGTGACGGGGCGCTGTGCAAGCGCCGCTAATGTGGTTTCAGTCGAGCTGTTCGATGCGCAGCTTGTCATTCTCAAGCCAGATCTGCACGGCTTTGCCGAGCAGCTCCTTCGGGATTTCTTCCAGCACCTTGTAGTGGCCCGCCACCGCAACCAGCTCCGCATGGAACTCACGGCAGAAGATGCGGGCCGAGGCCAGCCCGCCGGCACCGGCCAGGGCGCGCCCGCGCAGTGCGCCATAGACGTGGATGGAGCCGTCGGCGATGACTTCGGCGCCGGCGCCAACGGTGGCGCAGACGGTGAGGTCGCGGTCCTGGGCGTAAACCTGCTGGCCCGACCGCACCGGGTGCACGTGCACCAGGCCCGGCTCGCCGCGCGGGGCGGGCGCCGGGGCCGGGGCAGCGGCCGCGGGTTCGACGGCGGCCTGGCGCGGGGCGGGTGCCGGCTCGGCCTCGCCATCGCGCTCGTAGGACGCGCGGAACTTCGCCAGCAGGGGCAGGCCGATGGCCTGGGACAGCGTTTCAATGGCGCTGGTGCCGTAGGCCAGCGCCACCGGCATCACGCCGGCGCCGCGCAGGGCCTCGACCAGGGCCATGGCCTCGGCCGTGTCCGGGCAGCGGTTGAGCCCGCCGAAATCAATCACCACCGCGGCCCGGGCGAAAAGCTTCGGCGCGCGCTGCACCCGGTCGGCCATTTCCGCGGCCAGCCGCCCGGGGTCCAGCGTGCGCACCCGCAGGTTGGCGATGCCGACCTGGCCGAACTTGAGTTCGCCGGCCTGTTCGTAGTCCATCGGGGAAGCGGCCATGGTCAGGTCCCCGTGGCCAGGAGCGGGCTGCGGCCGGGCAGGGCGCGGGCCTTGAGCCAGGGCTGGTCGGGCAGCTGCGCTCCGTAGGTTTCGGCGACGAACGGATAGCTGCACATCTCCTTGACCAGCATGGCCACGCGGATGTCGGTGCCGGGCATCATCTGCTGGCCTACCTCGCGGAAGCCGAAGCTGCCGTGGAAAAGCAGCGCCGGGTCGTTGCCGGTCTGCAGGAAGACCTCGCAGCACAGCTGCGGCCAGCGCGGTTCGGCGAAGCTCTGCACGTCGGCGTAGAAGGCGCGGCCGCGACCGCCGCCGCGGCGCGGCGCGGCAATCACGATGCGGTCGACGTAAAGGAAGCGCCCGTTGCGGCCCTGGAACCACTGGAAGTTGGGGCTGTCGTGCGGGGCCTGGTCGCTCAGCGCCACCAGGAAGCCGGTGACCTGGCCGTCCTGTTCGGCAACGCGGAAGTACTCGGCGTGTTCCCAGAAGAAGCGCACCTTGGCTTCGTCCATCGCGAGGATGGACGGCCCGGCCGCGTTGTTCAGGGCAAGCACGGCATCAAGCTCGTGCTCCCGCACGTCGCGGAGGGTGATCGGCATGGGTAAAGGACTCCGATGGCAAAGGGGCCGCCTGGGCAGGAAACTCCGGCGGGCGATCGGGGAGCGATTATCGCACGGGTGCCCCGCGCCGGGGTGCGACCCGGCCCTTGCGCGCCAAGCCATGACTTTCGGGAGGGCGTCGCCGGCGGGTCCGGGCCTATGATGCGGGGATGCTGAACAGCCTTTCCCACACCCAGTTGCTCCGGTACGCCGGCATGTTCACCTGGGCGATGGTGGGCATCCCGCTGATTGTGTTGACCTGGCACTTCCCGGCCACCGATGCGCTCGAGGGGGTGGACGCCGGCCAGGGGTTCGGCGCGCGCGGCCTGACCGCCGGGACCCTGGCCTACCTGGCCTTCGGGCTGATTTATTGGCAGGTCACGCGCTCGCTGGGCATGCGCAAGCCCAAGCCCGCCGACACCATGTGGCTGGCCGCGCTCACCCTGGCGGCCATCGCCGTGAGCTACCAGACGGGCACCGGCATGGGCGCGGTGCTGATGATGATCATCGCCGGCGTGATCCTGTGGCTGGTGCCGCTGGGCGTGGGCATTGCCTGGCTGGTGCTGCAGCACGCGGCGCTGGTGCCGGTGTTCAGCCAGATGGAGGGCTTCACGCCCGGGTTCGCCGTGCTGCAGGCCATGCTTTATGCGGGCTATTCGAGCTTCGCGATGGTGATCGGCCTGGTGGCCAAGCAGCAGGCGCAGGCCCGCGAGGAACAGCGGCGCCTGAACGCCGAACTGCGCGCCACCCGGGCGCTGCTGGCTGAAAGCTCGCGCATGAGCGAGCGCGTGCGCATTTCGCGCGAGCTGCACGACCTGCTGGGCCACCATCTCACCGCGCTCAGCCTGAACCTGGAAGTCGCCGGTCACCTTACCGAGGGCCGCGCGCAGGAACATGTCCGCCAGAGCCACACCCTGGCCAAACTGCTGCTCACCGACGTGCGCGAGGCGGTCAGCGAGATGCGCGACGAGGGCGCCATCGACCTTAGCGGCGCCGTGCGTACGCTGGTGGAAGGGGTGCCGGCGCTGGATATCCACCTGGACCTGTCCGAGCCGCTGAGCATCGATGACCCCGAGCGTGCGCACGTGCTGCTGCGCTGCACCCAGGAAATCATCACCAACGCGGTGCGCCATGCCGGGGCGTCCACCCTGTGGCTGAGCATCGCCCGCGACGCCACCGAAGCCCGCATCCAGGCCCGCGACGATGGCCGCGGCGCCGAGTCCGACCCGGTCCACGGCAATGGCCTGCGCGGTATCCGCGAACGCCTGGCCGTGTACGGCGGCCGCGTTGAAATCATCACCGGGCGCGGGCAGGGCTTCGCGCTGGACATCCGATTGCCACTGGAGAACGCCGCATGATCCGTGTCTGCCTGGTCGACGACCAGACCCTGGTCCGACAGGGTGTGAAATCGCTGCTTGAACTCGCCGATGGCATCGAAGTGGTGGCCGAGGCGTCCGACGGACGCCAGGCGATCGAGCTCATCCCCCAGATCAAGCCCGACGTGGTCCTGATGGACATGCGCATGCCGGTGATGTCGGGCCTGGAGGCCCTGCAGGCGCTGTCGGCCAAGGCCCAGCTGCCGCCGACCATCATCCTGACCACCTTCGACGACGACCAGCTGGTGCTGGCCGGCATCCGCGCCGGTGCCCGCGGGTACCTGCTCAAGGACGTGTCGCTGGACCAGCTGGTGAACGCCATCCAGACCGTTGCCGGCGGCGGTTCGCTGGTGCAGCCCGCCGTCACCCAGCGCCTGCTTTCAGGCCTGGAGGGCCTGCAGACGGCCTTCGTCAGCCTGGACCAGCCCGATCCGCTCACCGACCGCGAAACCGAGATCCTGCGGCTGATGGCCGGCGGTTTTTCCAACAAGGAGATCGCCAACTCGCTCGGGGTGGCCTAGGGGG
>NZ_JAIBFH010000132.1 GCF_019459675.1 Arenimonas sp. | reverse complement strand
ATCAGCATCAGGGTCTTGCGCATCTCGTCTCTCCTGCAATCACGCGGGCGGGAAGCCGCCCTCGCAGGGTCCAACGACCGGTCGCCGCGGATTCATCCGGGGCGGCGGGGAATGGCGCCGAATTCAGCGTGAAAGCCGCCCCCGGGCCCCGATCGCGCGAGGCTCGACCCGCAGGTCGGCGGCGACGCGGCCGCGGCCGTAGACCAGATCGGGACCGCGCGCGCCCAGGTCGCGGGCCTCGGCGGCGAGGGCCTGCACCGGATCGCCCCGGCCCTGCCGGCGGGCCAGCAATCCGGCCACCAGCGGCGCGGCGAACGAGGCCCCGCGCACCGAGACATAGCCTTGACCGGGGCCGGCGGCGGCCATGTCGGCGCCGGGGGCGGCCAAGTCGATCAGGGGGCCCCGGGGCGCCCGGGGCGCCGGCTGGGGGGCGGGCGGCGGCCTGCGGCCAGGTGTCGTTGTCGACGGCGGCGGCGGAGCCAGCCCAGGCAAGGGCCAGCACAAGTGAAGCGGCGGCAACACGGCGGACCTGTCGCATGGGCGTTCCCCTGGCGTTGGGTGACGCCCGGCACTCTAGCAAACCGCCGCCGGGGCGGCGCAGCCCGCTCAGCCGATGGATGCCCGCACCGGTACGCCGGCCAGTGCCGGCCAACGGCGAAGCAGCGCCGAGCGGATGCCGTCGGCGTCCAGGCCGGCTTCGGCCAGCAGGTGTTCGCGGCTGGCGTGTTCCTGGTAACGGTCGGGCAGGCCCAGGTGCAGGATGGGCAGGGTGATGCCCTCGGCGGCCAGCAGTTCCGCCACGCCGCTGCCGGCGCCGCCCATCACGGCGTTGTCCTCGACGGTGGCGAAGCCCTGGTGGCTGGCCGCCAGCTCAAGCAGCAGCGCGCGGTCGAGTGGCTTCACGAAGCGCATGTTGACGACGGTGAGGCCCAGCTCGGCGCCGACTTTTTCCACCGCCGGCAGCAGGGCGCCGAAGCAGAGCAGGGCGATGCCGGCGCCGCGACCGCGCAGTTCGGCCTTGCCGATCGGCAGCGTGTCGAGCGAAGGCTGCACCGGCACGCCCGGGCCGCTGCCGCGCGGGTAACGCACGGCGGCCGGTCCGGCATGGCGGAAACCGGTGCTGAGCATCTGCCGGCACTCATTCTCGTCCGCCGGCGCCATCACCACCATGTTGGGGATGCAGCGCAGGAAGCTGAGGTCGAAGCTGCCCGAGTGCGTCGCGCCGTCGGGGCCGACCACGCCGCCGCGATCAATGGCGAACAGCACGTCCAGGCCCTGCAGCGCCACGTCGTGGATCAGCTGGTCGTAACCGCGCTGCAGGAAGGTGGAGTAGATGGCGACCACCGGCTTGGCGCCTTCGCAGGCCATGCCGGCGGCCAGCGTGACGGCGTGCTGTTCGGCGATGGCGACGTCGAAGTAGCGCGCCGGGAATTCCCTGCTGAAGCGCACCAGGCCCGAGCCTTCGCGCATGGCCGGCGTGATGCCCATCAGCGCGTCGTCGGCCGCGGCCATGTCGCACAGCCAGTCGCCGAACACCTGCGTGTAGGTGGGCTTGGCCGGCGCGGGCTTCTTCACGATGCCCACGATGGGGTCGAACGGGCCCACGGCGTGGTACTCGATCTGGTCGCCTTCGGCGCGCTCGTAGCCTTTGCCCTTGGTGGTGATGATGTGCAGCAGCTGCGGACCCTTCAGGCCCTTCAATGTCTTGAGCGTGGACAGCAGCGCCGGCACGTCGTGGCCGTCGATGGGGCCGGTGTAGTGGAAACCCATCTCCTCGAACAGGGTGGAGGGCACGAACATGCCCTTCCAGTGTTCTTCCCAGCGGCGCATGAAGCGTGCGGCCGGGCGGCGCTTGTCGCCCAGCAGCTTCTTGCCGCCTTCGCGCAGCGCGTTGAGCGTCCGGCTGCCCGACATCCGGCCCAGCATGCGGGTCAGGCCGCCCACGTTCTCCGAGATCGACATGCGGTTGTCGTTGAGCACCACCAGGAGGTTGGGCTCGGGGTCCATGCCGCCGCCGTGGTTGAGCGCCTCGAAGGCCATGCCGGCGGTCATTGCGCCGTCGCCGATCACGGCCACCACCTTGCGCTCGTCGCCCCGGGCCTGCAGCGCGATGGCCATGCCCAGCGCCGCGGAAATGGAGGTGGAGCTGTGGCCGACGCCGAAGGTGTCGTAGTCGCTCTCCTCGCGGCGCGGGAACGGCGCCACGCCATCTTTCTGCTTGACGGTGTGGATGGTGTCGCGGCGGCCGGTGAGGATCTTGTGCGGGTAGCACTGGTGGCCGACGTCCCACACCAGGCGGTCCACGGGCGTGTCGAACAGGTAGTGCAGGGCCACGGTGAGTTCGATCACGCCCAGGCCGGCGCCGAAATGGCCGCCCGACTGGCTGACCGCTTCGATCAGGTAGCCACGCAGTTCGTCCGCGATCGCGGCGAGTTCGCTTTCCGGGAACTCGCGCAGGTCGGCGGGAACAGTGATGCGGGACAGGCGCGGATAGCGCTGGGAATCCATGGCGGAGCGGGTACCTTCGGGTCAGGTGCAAATTGTCCGGCACCGGGTTCGCCGGGGCAAGGCACTACACACTGCCGTTCAGGCAGTGACGACGCCGTGGCTTTCGATTTTCGGGGCGCGGGCCGGCGGGCCGGCCCCTGTATCAGCGGCGGAAACGGCCCAACAGGCCGCCGCCCTTCGCCGCGTCGGCCGGCGCCGGCGCCACGGCGTCGGGTTCAGCCACGCCACTGGCGAGGCAGGCATTGACGTAGTCCATCACTTCGCCCAGCGGCGTCGTGCTCAGCGTGGCGATCTCGGTGAGGTTCGCCGGCCCCTTCATCATCACCGTGGCGATGCGGAAGTGCTTGGGGAACTCACGCTCGGTCTGCGGCCACTTGAGCAGCTTGTACTTGTCGTTCAGGCCATAGCCGGGCATCAGCGCCCCGTTGCCACTGCTGAGCGCGCAAAGCCAGGCCAGGCGCGACCACGGCTGGCTGCCGCCGACGCTGGCGGCGATGGCAGGCAGGTCGGCGGCCGCCACCGGCTGCAGGTCGGTGTCCTTGATGGTCGCCGCGCAGTGGGGCAGCAGCGGCTTGAGTGCTTGCCCGGCCAGGTAGGTCTGGCTGGCGGGATCGAGCACCAGGTCGGGCGCCCCGTCCAGCTGCAGCCGGACCGGGCCCGACAGGGCCCCCGGGCGAAGCAGGTCGGCCAGGCGTGGGTCAGCCTTCGGGGCGACGGCCGGCGTGGCCGCCGGCTCGGCCGCCGGGGCAGCGGGCGCGGCGGCTTGTTCAACCACAGGCGCCGCGGGCACGACCGGCGTTGGACCCGTCACGCGCTCGGCGGCGGGGATCGGAGCGGGGGCCGGGGCCGCCGCGGGGGCGGGATCAGCGGCCGGGGCAGGCTCGCCTGCATTCGACGCGACGGGTTCCCGGGCCGGGCGGCTGTCTATCCGGGCCATCAGGTCGGCCAGGGCCTCGTCGGTCACCGGGCGGGTGAGTACATAGTCGGTTTCAGCGCGGCCGCCGGCGGTCAGCGCCACCAGCACCTGGCCCGAACCGATGGCCTTCATCAGGCTCATCTGGCCGTACATCGAGTCCATGTCGATCACCAGCACGCCCGCGGCATTTTCCGGCGTCAGCGTCCAATGTCCGCCCAGCCGGCTGTTGGCCCGCTGGAAAACCGCGGTCACCTGCGCCTCTTCCTCGCGGGAAAGGCCGGCGAAACAGATATTTGTATTGCTCATCAAAAGTGTTCCCCCTGGTCACGCCAACCTTGGGCGGCGTGAAGGACGGCAGTGTCGGCCGCCGGCAAGGGTCCCGTCAAATGGCGTCAGACGGGCCGTCGGGGGTGCTTGGGCAGGTGGTTTTTCAGGAACGCCATCTGGTCGGCCAGGATGTGGCGGTTGGACAGGATGAGGTGTTCGACCCAGCTGGGCCGGTAGGGCACCGCCAGCAGCGGCATCCCGGCCTGCTGCGGCGTGCGGCCACCCTTGCGTGAATTGCAGTGGTAGCAGGCGCAGACCACGTTCTCCCAGACATCGCGACCGCCGCGGGACACCGGCATCACATGGTCGCGGGTGAGCGAATGGCGGCCGTATTCCTTGCCGCAGTAAAGGCACAGGTTGGCGTCCCGCGCGAACAGCGCTGTGTTGGTGAGGGCGGGCGAGGGCGGCAGAGCCTGCACGCGGGCATGGCTGCGTGCCGCAACAATCGGGTGGAGTTCGATGATGCTCTGCAGTCCGCTGGCGCGGCTGGTGCCGCCGTGCACCGTCAGGCAGGGCACGCCGAGGGTCCAGGCCACAGCGCCGCGGACGTAAAGGCAAACGGCGTCCTGCCAGTGCATCCAGTCGAGGATGCGTCCATGGGCGTCCAGGGACAGGACGCGCGGCAGTGAGCTTTCGTGGGCGGAAGCGGGCCCGACCGGGGGGAATGCCGTCCCGGTGCCCACCAGGCTCAGCTGCGGCGGTGGCGTACCCATTGAGGCCGAGCATACGCCATGCCCGTGACAGTTCACACCCGGGGCGGGCGGCTGCGCGGGCTAGAATCGGGGGCACCCCATCGTCGGCGAGAAAACCATGCGCGGCCTGTATCCGGACATTGAACCCTTCGACAGCGGTTTCCTGCAGGTGGACGATCGCCACCGCCTGCACTACGAACAGTGCGGCAACCCCGACGGCAAGCCGGTGGTGATACTGCACGGCGGCCCCGGTGCCGGCTGCGGGCCGCGCATGCGTCGCTTCCACGACCCGTCGCGCTACCGGATCATCCTTTTCGACCAGCGCGGCTCGGGCCGCTCGACGCCGCATGCCGATCTCACCGACAACACCACTTGGGACCTGGTGGCCGACATCGAAAAGCTGCGCGAGCACCTGGGCGTGACGCGCTGGCAGGTGTTCGGCGGCAGCTGGGGTTCCACCCTGGCGCTGGCGTACGCGCAGGCGCATCCGGGGTGTGTGGCCGAACTGGTGCTGCGCGGCATCTTCATGCTGCGGCGCTGGGAGCTGGAGTGGTTCTACCAGGAGGGCGCGTCGCGGCTGTTCCCGGACGCGTGGGAAAAATACCTCGCACCCATTCCCGAGGTGGAGCGCCACGACCTGATGAGCGCCTACCACCGCCGGCTGACTTCGCCGGTGGAGTCGGTGCGACTGGCCGCGGCGCGCGCCTGGTCGGTGTGGGAGGCCAGCACCAGCTTCCTGCGACAGGACGAAGCCTTCATCAACAGCCATGAGGACGAGCACTTCGCGCTCAGCTTCGCCCGCATCGAATGCCACTATTTCGTCAACGGCGGGTTCTGGGACGTGGACGACCAGCTGTTGCGCGACGCACATCGCCTGAAGGGCATCCCCGGCGTCATCGCCCATGGCCGCTACGACGTGGTTTGCCCGGTGCGCAACGCCTGGGACCTGCACAAGGCCTGGCCGGAATCCAAGCTGGAAATCGCGCCCACCTCGGGCCATTCCGCTTTCGAGGACGAGCTCACCGACATCCTGGTGCGTGCCACCGACGGCTACCGCTGACGGCCCTGCCGGCCCGCCCCGGGCCGGCGCTCAGGCCGGCGTGCCGTCCGGGTTGCGGTCCAGCAGCCACAGGCCGGCCCAGAGCTTGGGGTCCATGGAATAGCCCGCGGCCATTTTTTCGGTGAGCCAGCGCGGCGCGTCGGCCACCGGCACTTCGTGCACGGTGATGTTTTCGGATTCGTCGCCGCCGCCGGCGTGGACGCGGGTCAGGCCGCGGGCGCGCACGAAGGCGATCAGTTCATTGCTCATGCCCGAGCTGGTGGGGCCCACCATCAATACCTTCACTTCGGACGCCTGCCAGCCGGTTTCCTCCCCCCGCGCGCGGCGCGCCGCGGCTTCCATGGTGTCGTGCGCGTCCAGGTCGCCAACCAGGCCGGCGGGCATCTCGATGGTCGGGGCGTCCATCGGCACGCGGAACTGTTCAACGAACAGCAGCTTGTCCTCGGGCGTGACGGCGATGACGATCACCGCGCTTCCGGCATTGGTGCGCTCGGCGTATTCCCAGTGCCCGCGCTTGACCAGCCGCAGGTAGTTGCCTTCGCACAGGGTGGTGGGTTGATCGGTCATCGTTGGGTTCCAGGGCAGGAGGTCAGGCGGAAAGCAGCCGCCTGCGCGTCATCGGGCCGAAGCGCACGTCGTCACAAAGCGCTTCGAGGGCAGCCGTGTCGAGGGCGCGTCGCGTGGCGTCACCGAGGTCGGCGGGCAGCGGGGCGTTGACGTCTATGGTCGCCAAGCGGCGTGACAGCAGTGCGATGTCGCGGTGTTCGACCAGGCGCCGCGCATGTTGGGCGCTGCCGCGCAGGCTGAGGTAGGGCACTTCGGCCACGCGCGCCAGCAGTTCGTCCAGGCTGGAGAAGTGCGCCAGCAGGGCCGCCGCGGTCTTGGCGCCGATGCCAGGCACGCCGGGGATGTTGTCGATAGCGTCGCCGGTCAGCCCCAGGTAGTCGGCGATCTGATGCGCATGCACCCCGTAGCGGGCCTTGACGCCGTCGGCGCGCCATCGCTCGTTGCGGGCGTAGTCCCACTGTTCGTCGTCCACGTCCAGCAGCTGCGAAAGATCCTTGTCGGCCGAAATGATCAGCCCGGCGTGGCCGGCGCGGCGCACCTGGCCCAGGGCGGCGCCGATCAGGTCGTCGGCCTCGTAGCGGCCGTCCGACAGCACGGGCAAGCCCAGCGCACGGCACACGCGCTGGCAGTAACCGAACTGTCGCTTGAGCTCATCGGGCGCCGCGTCGCGGTTGGCCTTGTAGGCCGGGTAGATGTCGTTGCGGAAATTCGAGTCCAGCGACTCGTCGAAGGCGATCGCGATGCGCTCGGGCCGCTGCCGCTCCAGCAGTTCCAGCACGAAGCGGGTGAAGCCGTGGACGGCGTTCACCGGCCAGCCTTCGCGGTCATTGAACTCCGGGGGCATCGAGTGCCAGGCCCTGAAGACGTAGAGGCTGGCGTCCACCAGGTGGACCGGGCCGCTCATGGCGACCAGTCGGTCAGCAGGCTGTGGACGTCGGGGCGCAGGCGTTCGGGGGCCTCGGCGCTGGCCGTGCCGATGTGGATAAAGCCCAGCACCGACTCGTTGGCGGCAATGCCCAGCCTGGCCTTGACCACCGGATCGTAGGCGGGCCAGCCGGTCAGCCACTGTGCGCCGAAGCCCAGCGCCTGGGCGCCCTGCAGCAGTGCGAAACAGACCGCGCCGCCGGAAAGCAGCTGTTCCTGCTCGGGAACCTTGTGGCCCGGGGTCAGGCTGGCAATCACCGTCAGCACCAGCGGCGCATGGGAGAAGCGCTGGCGGTCTTTTTCCACGGCGGCCGCCGGAGATGCGGGGTCGCGCTCCAGGCCGCGCGCAGCCAGCAGTTCACCCAGCGCCCCTCGCGCCTCGCCCTGGATGCGCAGGAAGCGCCAGGGGATGAGCTTGCCGTGGTCGGGAACGCGCACCGCGGCGGCCAGGAGCGCCTCAATCTGGTCCGGGTCCGGCCCCGGCGCGCCCAGCAGGCGCGACGGTACCGATCGGCGGCGGGTCAGGAAGTCGAGATCTTTCATTTACCCCAGATTACCATCCGTTCTCCCTGTTGCCCCATTGGAGCGATTTGCGAATACAGTCACAGAATCAGCATCACTGGCTGCGGCACACTGCCCCATAGCGCGTAAACCTCCCCCCGGACGTGCCAAGACCCATGAGCGACACCACCTTCCAGAAGCCCGATTGGCAGCCCACTCCCGCAAACCGGGAGCTGCTGGCGGCCATGCGGCGTCGGAGCACCGAGCACCTGCAGGCCGTGCTGGCCCGCGTCTTCGCGCGCGCCGACGACTGGCTGTTCGACCTGGCCAAAAAGGACGGTGCGCCGGACGGCTCGCCCTACCTTCACGCCATGCGCTCGCTGCGCACGTCGCGTGCTCCCATCGAGCGCGGCTTCCGCGAGCACCTCGACGAGGGCTTCTCCGCCCTGGATCGCCAGGGGCTTCCGGTGGCCGTTCGCGAAGAGCGCGCCACGGAGCTTGCGCTGATCGAGGTCAGCGAACTCGAAGAACACCTTGCGGCAAACCTCACCGCCGAGGCGGTGATGCGGATCCACGGCACCCAGCTCGATGAACTGGCGGCCCGGCTCTCGCGCATGTGCGGCGTGGCCCAGCTCGACCCCGCCATCAACCCGGTCAGCGCCATCAGCCTGGCAGGCTTCATCCGGGGCGCGCACAAAGACGTGGACATGCCGGCCGACGTGCGCATGGTCCTGTTCAAGTATTACGAGCGCGAACTGATCCATGACCTGCGCGACCTGCTGACCGACCTCAACGGCCGCCTGGCGGCCGCAGGCTTCCATCCGCCTGCCGCCCAGAAGCCGGCGGCGCGTCCGCAGCAGGCTGCCCCGATGCAGGCGCCGCCCATGTCGCAGGACGGCTATGCCGGCGCCGCGTCCGACTACGGCAGCGGCTCCCACCAGGCAGGGTCCGCCGCCGCGCCCGAAGACCGGGCCATCTACGACGCGCTGTTCCAGCTGCTCCACGCCTGGCGCCCCGACCATCAGGCGGGCGGGACCCGCAGCCAGGACGCAAGCGGCGGCGACCAGCGCCCCATGGCCGCGCCGGAAATGATGTCGGTGCTGTCGCTGCTGCAGGGCAGCGTGCCGGCTTCGGTCACCGAGGCCATTCGCCGCCCGGATGCCTCCCTGGCCGTGCTGCTCAAGAACGAGCTTCTGCAGAGCGCCAGCCGCATCGGCCTGCCGCCCGAGAAGGTCAGCATCAGCCAGGACGACGAGGACGCCGTGGACCTGGTCGGCATGCTGTTCGACGTGATGTTCGACGAGCGCGACTTCGAAGAGGGCTCGCGCACGCTGATTTCCCGCCTGGTGGTGCCCTTCGTCAAGGCGGCGGTGATGGACCGTCGTCTGTTCCTCTACAAGACCCACCCGGCCCGCCGCCTGCTCAACTCCCTGGCCGAGGCCTGCGAGGGCAACCGCGGCGAGGGCCCGCAGGAGCGCGAACTGCTGCAAAAGGCCGAGAGCACCGTCGACCGCCTGATCTCCGAGTTCAACGAAGACATCGCCATCTTCGAAACCCTCGAGCAGGAGCTGCGCGCCTTCCTCGACCAGCACCGTCGCCGCGTCGAGCTGGCCGAGCGCCGCGCCGCCGAGGCGCAGCGGGGACAGGAGCGCCTCGAGCAGGCTCGCGACCTCGCGGCCAAGGAGCTCGAACAGCGCACCCGTGGCCTCAAGCCCACCCCGGCGATGGAAGAGTTCCTCAGCCGTTCCTGGACCCATCACCTGTCCATGATCGCGCTGCGCGAAGGCCCTGAAAGTGGCTCCTGGCAGACCGCGCTCGCGCTGGCCGACCAACTGCTGGCGCTGGTGCCGCGCGAAGGCCAGTCCGGCAAGCCGATCACCCCGGCCATGCATGCCCTGCGCGATCCCATCGAGGTCGTCCTGGCCAGCTCCGGGATCACCGGCGAGGCGGCCACCGAAATGGTGCGCGCCATGGCCGACAGTCTCGAACTGATGGCGCTGGGCCTGACGCCGCCCCCCGTGGTGCTTCCGGGCCTGGATAACGTGGTGCCGATGCCCGACCGTCGCGCCGCCAACGTGGCCGCGGACCTCAAGCCCCGGCTCGAGGTGGTGGGCGGCACCGACAACCTCAACGTCAGCGACGACGACGTCGAGCTGATGCGCCAGCTCAAGGTGGGAACCTGGATCCATATCGCCGGCGAAGACGGCAAGCACCACCCGGTGAAACTGTCCTGGGTCAGCCCGATCTCGTCGCGGCTGATGTTCGTCAACCGGCGCGGCGTGCGCGTGCTGGTGGCGTCGGTGGAAGAGCTGGCCGCCATGAAACAGGAGGGCAACCTGCTGGTTCGCGAACAGGAAAACGTCTTCGACCAGGTGCTGCACCGGGTCATGGGCAAGCTCAAGACCGATTTGGCCTGAAGGGCCGGGGCGGCCCCTGCCGCCGCGGCGGTGCTTCCGGTAGCATCAAGCCCACTGGTCCCGGGGAGTGGTGCGCATGGCGGTCAACATCGTTTTCGTCCGTGAGTCGGCCAGCGGCGAACGCCGCGTCGCGCTGACCCCGGAGACGGCGAAGAAACTTTCGGCTCTGGGCGCCACGATCCTGATCGAGCGCGGTGGACGGGAGCCGCGCCACATACGCGACGCGGTCGACCCGGGCGCCCGATAAGAAGCCCCACCCCCCCCACAGCAATCGCAAGCCGCCGGGCAGGTATGCGTGCACCCGCCCCCCAACCCCCCGGAGGGGC
>NZ_JAIBFH010000120.1 GCF_019459675.1 Arenimonas sp. | reverse complement strand
GCGTCGCGGATGATGGTGGGGCGGATGAACACCATCAGGTTGGTGCGGTTGGCTTCGCGCCGCTTGTTGCGGAACAGGCCACCCACGGCCGGCAGGTCGCCCAGCACCGGGATCTTGTCCACCGACAGCTGGTCGCCCTGGTCGAGCAGGCCGCCCAGCACCACGATATTGCCGTCGTCCACCAGCACGGTGGTTTCGATTTCGCGCTTGTTGAGGATCAGGTCATCGGAGCGCGCGCTGATGGTGCCCGCCACCGCCGACACTTCCTGGCGCAGGAACAGGGTGATGCCGCCGCCGCTGTTGATCTGGGGCTTGACCTCCAGCTGGATGCCGACGTCCTGCCGGGTGGTGGTGCGGAAGGGGTTGGAGTTGGCGTCGCCCAGGACTTCACCGGTGGTGATGGGCACTTCCTGGCCGACGAGGATGCGCGCCTCTTCGTTGTCCAGGGTCAGGATGGACGGCGTGGACAGCAGGTTGGACGCCGAGTCGCTCTTGACGGCGTTGATGATCACGCCGAACAGCGCGTCGCTGCTGCTGCCGGCCAGGCCCAGCAGGCCGCCGCTGGTGCCCAGCAGGGACTGCAGCGCCGCCTGGCGCAGCAGCGCCTCGCTCGAGCCCGGCTCAGCGTCCGGGTCGGTGGCCGCTGCGCCCGCCAGCGGCAGGATGCCGGGTGAGCTGCCGGGGAAGTTGCTGGCGGCGAAGGGAACGTTGCCGTCTTTCCCGGCCAGCAGGAACTGCACGCCCAGGTTCTTGGCCATGCCGTCCGACACCTCGACCACGATCGCTTCCACCAGCACCTGTTCGCGGCGGGTGTCGAGCTGGCGGATGACGTCCGCCAGCGTGCGCTGGGTCTCGGCGTCGGCGCTGATGACGATGGCGTTGGCGCCCGGGAAGCGGGCGATGTGCGTTCGGCGCGCGCCCACCGCGGGGGCTGCGGGGGCGGCCGCCGCGCCGGTGGCTTCGGTGCCGACCGCGGTGTCGGTGGCCGGCTGGCCCATGATCTGCTGCAGCACCGGCAGCAGCTGTTCGGCGTTGGCGTGCTGCAGTCGCACCACGCGCACGTCGCCGCTGGTCTCGGCGCGCTCATCGAGGTCGGCGACGATCAGCGCCATGCGTTCGACCGCCAACGGGTCGCCGCGCAGCATCAGCGAATTGCTGCTGTCGACCGGGATCACCGACAGCGTGCCCGCGCGCGCGCCGTCGGGGCCGCCCGGCACTGCGGTCAACTGCGCCAGCACGGCGGCGATTTCCCGGGCGGCGCTGTTGCGCAGGGTGACGATGCGGATGTCAGAGCGGTCCTGGTCGATCTGCCCCACCAGCCCGCGCAGGCGCCGCAGGTTGTCGGCGTAGTCGGCGATAAGCAGGCTGTTGCCCTGCGGGGTCGGCGCCACCACGCCGCCCCGGCCCACCAGCGGCTTGAGGGTTTCAGCGGCGGTGCGCGCGTCGACGTTGCGCAGGGGCACCACCATGGTCGCGAAACCCTGGCCGTCCTCGGCGCCGGCCGAAGCCGGCTGCTGCGCCGCGGTTTCGTCGGGCACCACGCGGTAGGTGCCGTTGCCGGCCGGTATCGCCACCAGGCCGTGGGCGCGCAGGGTCACCAGCAGCACGCCCAGCAGGTCGGAAGGCGACAGCGCCTCTTCGCTGCTGATGGTGACGTTGCCCTGCACCCGGGGGTCGAGGATGAACTTGCTGCCCGTGGCGCGCGACACGTCCTGGATGAACGCACGCAGGTCCGCGCCCTGCAGGTTGAGCGCCTCTTCCTTCGGCGCAGCCTGGGCATGCAGGTTCAAGGGTGCGGTCGCCAGCAGCAGCGACAGCGATACGACACGAAGGGAACGATTCAAGGCGGCTCCATCTGCAGCGTCAGGGTCTTGCGTTCACCGCCGCGCTCGAGCGTGACAACCACGCTGGGTGTGCTGCGGAGCATCTGGTCGATTTCCGCTATCCGCTCGGGCGTGAGGGCCTGCCCGTTGACCGTCAGCAGGACGTCACCGGGCTCCAGGCCGGCCCGGCGAAACATGGCGCCGTCGCCCCGCGGGATCACTGTATACCCGTCCGCCTGGCCCCCACGCAGTCGCGGGCGCAGCCCCGTCTGGGCCAACAGTTGCGCGGCATCCACCGCGGCGGGCGCACCGGTTGCGGTTGGCGCTGGCAGGTTGGCCGGCAAGGGCAGGGGCGCAGCCGCAGCCTGTGCGGCCGGGGCATTGGGCAGCGACAGGCGGAGCTGGGAGCCGCCGCGCGAGAGCATCACGTACCCCGACGCCACCGACGCCAGGGTGACCCCCGGCGCCACCGTGTCACCGACCGCGTACGAGGCCTGGGTGCCGCCGGCATTGCCCAGGATGGCCGTCGAGCGTTTCGGGTCGGCGCCCAGGCGCACGCCGAACAAGGCCAGGCCGCCCGTGTCCGCCGGCGACGCCGCGTCAGGGCTCCCGACGCCGCCCTGCGAAAAAGCGCGTGCCGCCAGCGCGGCGTCCGTGGGCCCGGAGGCCGGGGCGACGGCGGGCGCGCCGAACGGTCCTACTGGCGTCAGCAGTTGCCACGCCAGCCGGGCCAGCAGGATCGCCAGCAGCACCAGCAGCAAGCCTTGCACCACGTAGCGCAGGCGCGCCGAAGTGCCGGCCTCGACCCCTCGCGAAGGGGTCCAGCCAAAACGAACACCAGCCCCGGAGGGCTGGCGTGGCGTCGAAGCGGCGCTGCGTGCCGAACTTGCTGGCATCAGAAGTTCGCAGTGATGCTCAGCGAGAAGCTCGTGCCAAGGTCATAACGGTTGATGTCCACCCGACCCCCTCCCAACTCCTGGAACTCCTCGTAATCTTCGCCGAAGAGGTTGCGCGCGGCAAACGACACGCTCAGGTCCTGGCCCCAGGCGCTGAAGCCGCGACGAAGCACCAGGTCCACCGTGGTGCCCGGGTCCTGGATCAGGTCGGGCTGGCCGGGGCGGCCGCGCGCGGAGATGCGTTCATCGGCGTGGTTGATCAGCAGGATCGCCTGCGAACCGGTGTTGACGTCCTCCAGGCCGAACTGGATGTTCGCCAGGTTTTCGGACTGGCCCTGCAGGCGGCTGCCGTCGCGCACCAGCGCGGCGGCCGGCCGCGGCGCGCCGCCGCCGGCGAGCGGGAACACCACGTCGTTGTCGTCCACCGACACTTCGGTCTGGGTGTAGGTGTAGTTGGCGGCCAGGAACAGGCGGCTGTCGCCCAGGACGTCCCAGGTGAAGGGGGAATCGAAGTACTTCTTGAGCTCGGTCTCGAAGCCGTACAGCGACGCGCCCGGCGCGTTGATGTAGGTCTGCTGGATGGTGGCGCCGGCTTCGTTGACGATCGATTCGACGGGATTCTTCAGGTCCTTGTAGAAGGCGCCCACGGTGAAGTTCTCGCCCTCGGCGAAGTACCACTCGAAGCGAGCGTCGAAGTTGAGCAGCTCGGTGTCCACCAGGTAGGGGTTGCCGATGAAGACGCGGTCCAGGTCGGTGTCCAGGTACTGCTGCGGCGCCAGTTCGCGGAACTGCGGGCGGGCGATGGTCTTGGACGCACCAAAGCGCAGCTGCATGTCTTCCTTGAAGTTCCAGGTCACCGTGGCTGCCGGCAGCAGGTAGCTCTCATCCAGCGGGTCGGCGGTGGGCAGCAGGGTGGCGCTGAACAGGTCGATCGGCGTCACCGACTGGGTGGCGCTTTCGTAGCGCACGCCTGCCGTGGCGTTGAGCTCGGGCGTGATCGCCGTCTCCACCTGCAGGTAGAAGGCGTCCACCTCGAGGTTGGCGTCGTAGGCGGCGGCGCCGTCGGCGCCCGTGGTCTCGCGCAGGCCCAGCAGGCCCGGGCCGATGTTGGGGTTGGACAGCAGGAAATCGATGCGCTGCATCTGGAAGTTGAGCGGCAGCGAGCCGTCCAGCGCCAGGAAACGGAACTCGCGCGACACCGCCGAACGGTCATTGTCGGAATAGGCCAGGCCCGCGGTGAACTGGTAGTCGCGATCTTCGGTGGCGTACAGGTAGCCCACGTCGACGCCGGCGCTGAGCACGTCGTCCTCGACCTGGCTGAAGCGGGTGTAGTTCTGTTCCTGCGAAGCGTTGTGCAGGTAAACGCCGTCCACCAGGCGGTAGCGGATGCCCTTCTCGTAAGGGGCGTCGCGCGTGGTTTCGGCGTACGCCGCGCGCCACTCGATGGTCAGGTCCTTGTACTCGCCGAAGGCGTGCTTTCCGGTCAGCTGGGTGTTGAGCAGTTCGCGCTCGAACCACTCGGTGTAGTCGTCCCGCACTTCCGCGCCCGCCAACTCGTCGTTGCCGGCCCGCGTGCGCGCTTCCTTGGTGGTGCTGTGCACGTACAGGTTGGTCCAGCGGATCTCGTTGTTGCCCCATTCGGCGCCAAAGCCCAGCAGGGCGTTGGTGTTGACGTCGTTCTGGGTGGATTCGAAGTCATAGTCGGTGCGCACGTCGATGGCGCCGTTCTCGACGATGCCTTCCTGCTGCTTGCCTTCGCGGGTCTGCCATTTGCTGTCGAAGCCGGCCACGGCGATCACGCCGAAGTTGCCCCAGTCGAGCTCGAACTTGCGGCCGCCGCTGATCTCGGCGTTGAAGTCGGAGTTGACCTCGTCGTCGCGCTGCAACAGGTTCAGCGGTGCATTCACCAGGCTGCGGCCGATGATGTCCAGGTCGGCCTGGCTGAAGTTGCCAAGGTCCACGCGGTTGCCGGTGGCGATGGCCGCGCGCAGGGCGGCGGGCATGTCGCGGGTGCCGTCGTCGTAGCCCAGGATGTCGGTTTCCGACCCGTAGTAGGTCAGGCCGGATTTGAAGGTGGTCTCGGAGTTGCCGCCCGTGCCGAGAGTCACGGAAAGGAAGGGTTGCTCGGGAACCGCAACCGTCTTGAGGTCGATGATGCCGCCGCCGAACTCGCCCGGGTAGCGGGCCGAGTACGTCTTCTGCACCACGACGCTGTCGATGATGGAGCTTGGGAACAGGTCCAGCGGTACCACGCGCTGCAGCGGTTCGGGGCTGGGCAGCGACGAGCCGTTCAGCACGGCCGCCGAGTAGCGCTCGCCCAGGCCTCGCACGTAAACGAACTTCCCGCCCACCAGGCTCAGTCCGCTGACGCGGGCCAGGGCATCGGCGGCATTGCTGTCGCCGGAGCGCTTGAGGTCTTCGCTGGTGATCACCGAAACCACTTCGGACGTCTCCAGCAGGGGCTGCGGAATGTACTCGCCCTTGACGTCGATGGCGTCGAGAACCGACGGTTCTTCACTGGCCGCCGCGGTGGCCTGGTCCTGCGCCATCACCAGGCACGGGGCCAGCAGGGCCGAGATCGCGAGGAACAGCCCGTTGCGGGCAAGAGGTGACTTCAGCATGTACGGAGCCTCTGGGGAGTTCGAAGGTCGACGCGTGGTGAAAACCGGGCGCCGGGGGTTGCCCGTCGCCCGGGGTAGGGGAAGCAGGGGGTGGCGGCGGGGCCGCCCCCGGGGCC
>NZ_JAIBFH010000117.1 GCF_019459675.1 Arenimonas sp. | reverse complement strand
CCGGCAATGGGGGGGGTACCGCCCCCCTACTTGCACCCAAGCCCCACACAGGAATAGCCTTCCGGCACCCTGCGCTCGCAGCTGATCCTGGAGACTTTCCCGTGAATTCCCAACGCGCCCTGCTGGCGCTCGCCATCTCTGCCGGCCTGCTTGTCCTGGGCGGCTGCCAGTCCGAAAACCAGTCCGCGGCCAACCCGCCGGCCGCCGCTTCCGCCGCCGCAACCCCTGACGCCGCCGCCGGCGAAACCGCCGACGAGTTCGTCGCCCGGGTCAACAAGACCATCAAGGAAATCACGCCCGAGATCACCTCGGCGGCGTGGCTGGGCGCGACCTACATCAACGCCGACAGCCAGCGCATCGAGTCGGCGGCCAACGAACGCTACCTCACGCTCAACAACGCCTTCGTCGAACAGGCCAAGACCTACGACACCACCGGCCTCAAGCCCGAGACGGCGCGCGTGCTGCACCTGCTCAAGGTCAGCGCTTCCCTGCCCGCCCCGCGCGACCCGGCCAAGCTCAAGGAGCTCACCGAGATCGTCAGCCGCATGGGCGGCGAGTACGGCAAGGGCAAGTGGTGCGTGGACGGCAAGGACTGCAAGGACATCGGCCAGGTGTCGGACATCCTTGCCAGCCCGGCCAGCAGCTACGACGAGCTCAAGGCCGCGTGGGAAGGCTGGCACACCATCGCCGTGCCCATGCGCAAGGACTACCAGCGCTTCGTTGAACTCACCAACGAAGGTGCCACCGAAATGGGCTTCGCCAACACCGGCGACGTCTGGCGTTCGGGCTATGACATGCCGGCGGCCGACTTCCAGGCCGAGGCCGACCGCCTCTGGGGCCAGGTGCAGCCGCTGTACGAACAGCTGCAGTGCTACACCCGCGAAAAGCTGGTGGCCAAGTATGGCGACCAGGGTTCGGTGGACGGCATGATCCCGGCCCACCTCACCGGCAACCTGTGGCAGCAGGACTGGGGCAACCTCTGGCCGATCCTGGAGCCCTACCAGGGCGTGGGCAGCCTGGACGTCAGCGGCGCGCTGCAGAAGCAGCGTGACGCGATCCTGGCCGGCCTGGTGGCCGACGCCGGCGGCATGGGCAAGCTCACCGCCTCGCAGCAGGTGGAGCTTGAGCGCCAGGCCGACCTGGAAATGGCCACCCGCATGACCAAGCTGGCCGAGAGCTTCTACACCGGCCTGGGCATGCCGGCCCTGCCGGAAAGCTTCTACACCGACTCGATGCTGGTGCAGCCGCGCGACCGCGACGTGGTCTGCCACGCCAGCGCCTGGCCGATGAACACCGAGGGCGAAGTGCGCATGAAGATGTGCATCAAGCCGACCGAGGAAGAGCTCACCACCATCTACCACGAGCTCGGCCACATCTATTACTACCTGGCCTACAAGGACCAGCCGCCGATGTTCCAGAACGGCGCGCACGACGGTTTCCACGAGGCCATCGGCGACACCATCGAGCTGTCCATGACGCCCGACTACCTGGCCTCGATCGGCCTGGTGGACAAGCCGGCGCTGAGCAACGAAGCGGTGATCAATTCGCAGATGCGCATGGCGCTTTCGAAGGTCGCCTTCATGCCGTTCGGCCTGATGATCGACCGCTGGCGCTGGGGCGTTTTCGACGGCTCGATCGCGCCGGCCGACTACAACACCGCCTGGTGGGAGCTCAAGGCCAAGTACCAGGGCGTGGCCCCGGTGGGCGCGCGCGGCGAGGAGTTCTTCGACCCGGGCGCGAAGTACCACGTGCCGGGCAACACGCCCTACACGCGCTACTTCCTTTCGCACATCCTGCAGTTCCAGTTCTACAAGTCGCTTTGCGACGCGTCCGGCCACACGGGCCCGCTGTACAGCTGCAATTTCGCCAACAACCCCGAGGCCGGCAAGCGCTACTGGGCCATGCTCCAGCGTGGCGCCGGCCAGCCCTGGCAGGCAACGCTGAAGGAGCTCACCGGCGGTGAGCAGATGGACGGCTCGGCGGTGCTGGAATACTTCGCGCCGCTGCAGACCTGGCTGATCGAGCAGAACAAGGGCAAGACCTGCGGCTGGGAGCAGCCCGCCGCGTCCTGATCCTGTCGTGATGCGCTGAAAACAACGGCCGGCGAAGCCATTCGCCGGCCGTTTTCGTTGGCCCCGGCTAGGGGAGCTTGAACTTGCGCATCGCGCGCAGCGGCCACAGCGACGTGAACTGATCGCCGCCCTCCACCCGGAAGGCAGCCGACATCCCCTGCAGCAGGCCCTTGGCTTCGAGCACGCCCTTGAGGCGCCGGAAGGAATGCCTTGGGTCGGGCGTCAGGACGAACAGGTTGATTTCCTTGGCGCTCAGGTCGTAGCCATCCAGCGTGACCAGGTTCCCCAGCACTTGCTTCAGCTCGGCCTCGAGGGTCGGCATGAAGGCTTCGTCGTCCAGCGACGCGCGCCAGAACTTGATGACAAGTTGATAGTTCATCTGCGAAGTGTAGGCCCAGTACCGAGGCTTGCGCCGGTTGGCGGCCGTTCGGGCTTTCCCGGGCCCGCCCGGCGGGCAATACTGGCGCATTGCCCTGATTGGCCCGGCCCATGAACCCGCAGCTCGCAGACCCGCTCGCCCCACAGACCCTCGACCACGCCCTGGCGCTGCACGCCGACTTCTATCGCGGCGAAGCCATGCTCGAACGCGACCGCAAGGTGGTGTTTGCCCGCAGCTGGCAGCTGGTGGGGCATGAGGCGGCGCTGGCGAACGCCGGCGACCACGTGGTGACCGACATCGCGGGGCTGCCGGTGATCGTCATCCGTGACACGCAGGGCCAGCTGCGCGCCTACCACAACGTCTGCCGGCATCGCGCCGGACCGCTGGCCACCTGCGATGGCAAGGCGGCGAAGGTGCTGCGCTGCAAATACCACGGCTGGACCTACACGCTGGAGGGCGTGCTGCGCAGCGCGCCTGAAATGCAGACAGCCGAAGACTTCGAGCCCAGCGACGTGCGGCTGCCCGAGCTGCGCGTGGACACCTGGCAGGGCCTGGTGTTCGTGGCCGGCGACGGCGCGCCCTCGTTCGCGGAGTTCAGCGCCGGCTTCGACGCGCCACTGCGCGGCCTGTCGCCCAGGGACTTCGTCTTCCACAAGCGCTTCCGCTACGAAGTGGCCTGCAACTGGAAGGTTTACTGCGACAACTACCTCGAGGGTTACCACGTGCCGCACATCCACCCGGGCCTCAACAGCCTGCTGGACTACCGGCAGTACGTCACCGGGACGCTGGACTGGTTCTCCTACCAGTACAGCCCGCTGCAGAGCGACGCCGGCCTGTACGGCGACGGCGACGCGGTGTACTACTTCATCTACCCCAACACCATGCTCAACCTGCTTCCGGGCCGGCTGCAGACCAACCGCGGGCTAG
>NZ_JAIBFH010000113.1 GCF_019459675.1 Arenimonas sp. | reverse complement strand
CCCCCTCGTCCCCGGCACCGCCGGGCTGGCCGCCTTCTGGTGGCCGTGACTTAATGATCCGGTCCTGGCTTGGCGCACTGTGCCTGGCCGGACTGGTGGTCATGGCCATGGCCACCCCGACCCGCGAAAGTTTCGATCCGGCACGCTCCTCCGCCAGCTTCGGCGTGAAGCTGCGCCTGTCGGGCGACGTGCCCGGGCACTTCCGCCGGATCGAAGGTGAACTCGAACCCGAACCGGACGGCCGCTGGCGCGTGCAGGTGCGCGTGGACGCCCGCGACCTGGCGCTCGATGGCCCCGGCTGGATGCTGCGCAATACGCGTTCGAAGAGCTTCCTGGACGTCGACAACCATCCCGAGATCGGCTTCACCTCCCGGCCGTTCGAGCGGGCGCTGTTGGCCAGCGGCGGCAAGCTCAAGGGCCAGCTGGAGCTGCGCGGACGCAATCGTGCGGTCACCTTCATCCTGGCGCCGAGCCCCTGCCAGAAGCCGGGGCACGGCTGCGACATCCGCGTGCTGGGCGTCGTCAGCCGGCGCAGCTTCGGCATGACCAGCCAGCGCATGTGGCTGCGCGACGAAGTGAGCTTCGATTTCCGGGTGCGGCTGCTCAAGGCTGACGCGGGGTGAAGCTGCGGCTGGAAACGACCGCTGGGGGGATCCGTTCAGCCTCGAAGCCCCGCCAGGCGCTACCTTCCTCAGGTGCTCCCGTGCGTGAACCCCACTTGATGACTCCTTTCCTGCGTTTTTGTCTCACCGCCGCCGCCCTGCTGGCGATGACGGGCTGCTCGACGCTGTCCAAGCGCGACCAGCAAACCGCCGTGGATCTGGCGCACGCCGGACAAAGCAACGTGGTGGGCTGTGAACAGGGGGTGGACTGCGCCGTGGCGTCACCGCTGCTGTCGCTGGGCATCCATGCCGCCACCGATTCCGCGCCCGGTGCGCCGCGGCACTACGTCGCCCTGCTTGAGCGCGGCCAGGATGCGCTGCTGGCTCGCGTGCACCTGATCCGGGCGGCGCGCCGCACCATCGAGCTGCAGAGCTTCATCTTCGATGCCGACGTCAGCGGCGCGCTTATCCTGGACGAACTGCTGGCCGCGGCGCGGCGCGGCGTGAAGGTGCGCGTGCTGCTGGACCAGCTTTACGGCCTGCCCGACCCCGACCTGCAGGCCACCCTGGCCGGCCAGCACCGGAATTTCGAGCTGCGCCTGTACAACCCCACCTTCGACGATGCCAGGACCAGCGCCCTGCAGTACGCGGCCGGCATCCTGTGCTGTTTCACCCAGTTCAACCAGCGCATGCACAGCAAGCTGCTGCTGGTGGACGGGCAGGCCGGCATCACCGGCGGCCGCAATGTCCAGGACCGCTACTTCGACTGGGCCGAGGGCTACAACTATCGCGACCGCGACATCCTGGTCACCGGACCGGTCACCCGCGCCATGGCCGCCAACTTCGAGGCGTTCTGGGACTACGAGCGCACGCGGCCCACCGAGCGGCTGGGCGACGTGGCGCAGCGGCTGATCAATGCCCAGGGCGTGCCGGACAACCCCCTGCTGGCCCCGGGCGCCGAGCGCTCGCTGCGGGTGCGGGCCATGCGGGCCGAGGCGGGCGATGGCAATGCGGTGTTCCGGCGCCTGGAGCCGCTGCTGCAGGCCGTGGGCCGGGTGGAGTTCTACGCGGACCTGCCGGAAAAGCACGGCGAACAGCCGCCGGAAGAAGACGCCTCGGTGGCCATGCGCGACCTGGTGGCGGGTACCCGCAATGAGCTGGTCATGCAGACGCCCTACCTGGTGCTGTCGCGCCCGGCGCGCCAGCTGTTCCGCGAGCTGCGTGCCCGGGAGGACCGCCCGGTCATCCTGGTGTCCACCAACTCGCTGGCCGCCACCGACGCTTTCCCGGTTTACGCGATGAGCCACAAGTACAAGCGGCTTTACCTGCGCGAGCTGGGCTTCCGCATCCACGAATACAAGCCTTACCCGGCCAGCTCGCCCATCAACCTGGCCGCCACGGGCGCCTTCGGGGACGTGCGTGCGGCGTCGCTGCCGATGTTCGGTTCCGGTTCGCGCGGCTCGGCCAGCGGCCCGGTGCCCCTCAAGAGCGCGGGGGTGCGGGTGGGCCTTCACGCCAAGTCGCTGGTGGTGGACGACCGGATAGCCGTGGTCGGTACCCACAACTTCGACCCGCGGTCGGACCACTACAACACCGAGTCCATGCTGGTGGTGCACGACGCGGAGTTCGCGGTGGCGCTGTCGGCCAGCATCCGCCAGGACATGAAGCCCGGCAATTCGTGGCTGATCGCCGCCCAGGAAAAGCCGCCGGTGCTGTCGGGGCTCAACTACAGCCTGGGCAAACTGTCCGAAAAGCTGCCGATCTTCGACCTGTGGCCCTTCCCCTACGCCACCAGCTACGAGCTCAAGCCCGGCTGCAACCCGATCGAGCCGGGGCAGCCGGGCTTCTTCACCTGCCATGAGGACGTGGGCGCGTTCCCGGAAGTGGACCTGCCGCTCAAGACCGTCTACACCCGCATCCTCACCGCCTTTGGCGCCGGGCTGGTGCCGATCCTGTGACGCGGCGGCCGGCCCGGGCGCCGGCCCGTCGTGCTTTGATTGACGCCGCACCGGCCCCAGCCTAGGCTGGCCGTCTTCGCAAACCACTGCCGGACCCACTCGCATGCCCTTGTCGATCAGCTTCGAACTCTCCGACCGCGACCTCACGCACTTCACCCAGGCCCTTGAAGCCGCCCGCGCCTCGGCCGGCAGCAAGACCACGGAAGAAATCATCGCGGCCGCTTCGGCGCTGCTGGTGGACGCCGGCAAGGTCGAAGTGCCCGACTTCATCGCCGACCGCCTGGACCGGCTGGACGCGCTGATCGCGATGGCCACCGACGAGGGCTGGCACCTGCCCGAGGCAGACCGCCAGCGCGTGCTGTCGGCCCTGGTGTACTTCGCCGATCCCAAGGACGTAATCCCGGACAGCGTGCCGGTGCTGGGCTACTTCGACGACGCGATCGCGATCGAGATGTGCGTCAAGGAGCTGACCTTCGAGATCGAAGCCTACGAAGAGTTCTGCGACTACCGCCAGAGCGGCGCCGACCGCCGCGGTATCGATCCGGCCACCGTGGGTCGCGCCGACTGGCTTGAAGCGCGCCGCGACGAACTGGTGGACCGGATGCACCAGCGCCGCAACCGTGAATCGGGCAGCGGCTACGGCGCCAGCTCGGGTTATGCCCGCCGCGGCTACACCAGCTCCTACCGCCCGGGCCCGATGCGCGTCCGCTGATCCTTCAGTGAGCGACCCGTTCCGGCAGCGTCCCTCTCCCGAGGCGCTGACCCAGCTGCTCGCCGGCACCGCCGGCGAAAGCCTGGGCATCACCATCACCGAAGTCGGCTCCGACTTCCTGCGCGGCACCATGCCCGTGGATCGCCGCACCGTGCAGCCCTTCGGGCTGCTGCACGGCGGCTCGTCGGTGCTGCTGGCCGAAACGCTGGCCAGCCTGGCCGGCTACCTGTGCCTGGAGCCGGGCGCCCAGCAGCAGGCGGCGGGCATCGAGATCAACGCCAACCACCTGCGCGCCGTTACCGAAGGTGTGGTGACCGGCACCGCGCGGCCCATCCACCTGGGTCGCGCCACCCAGGTCTGGGAAATCCGCATCGAAGACGCGAAGGGCCGGCTGGCCTGCATTTCGCGCATGACCGCGGCCGTGGTCGGCCGCTGACGGCGACGATACTCCCGCGTCGGGTGTTTACTCGGCTTGGCTGCGGCACAATGCCGGCCATGTCCGCACACACTGAAACCGCCGGCTTGCCGCGCGACTGGCGGCGCCCGCTGCGCTACCTCTGGCGTACGCCGCTGCTGGCCCTGCACCTGGTGCTGGGCCTGCCGTTCACGCTGCTGATGATCAACCCGCTGTCGGCCCGCATCGAGATGCGCGGTGAGCGCCTGGACCACCTCGTCATCCGCTGGTGGTCGGGCACCCTGATGGCCATCTTCGGCTTCCGGGTGCGCCGTTACGGCACGCCGCTGCCGGGCGCGGCGCTGTTCGTGGCCAACCACGTCAGCTGGATCGACATCGTGCTGGTACACAGCCAGCGCATGATGGGCTTCGTGGCCAAGGCCGAGATTTCGCGCTGGCCGCTGGTGGGCTGGGTGGCCAGCCGCGGCGGCACCATCTACCACCACCGCGGCAACAACGACTCGCTGCACGGCGTGATGCACGCGATGGTCGAGCGCTTGGCCGAGGGATTGGCCGTGGGCGTGTTTCCCGAGGGCAAGACCACGCGCGGGGACGCCATCGGCACCTTCCACGCGCGCATTTTCCAGCCGGCCGTGCTGGCCGGCGTGCCGGCGCAGCCGGTGGCGCTCAAGTACGGCCTGCGCGGCGACGCCCAGACCATCGTGGCCTTCGGCGCAAACGAAAATTTCCTGCAGAACTTCCTGCGCCTGCTGGGTGAGCCGGGCCGCATGGCCGAAGTGCACTTCCTCGAGCCGGTGGCGTCGAGCGAGGACGGTCGCCGCCGCATGGCCGAGACCTGCCGCGAGCGCATCATCGCGGCGATGGCGGGCTGAACCATGCCGGGTGAATACCGCCCCCCGCGCTGGCTTCGCAACCCGCACGTGCAGTCGGTGCTCAGTTCGATGCCGTTGCGCCGGGCCACCGGCCAGCGCGCGCTGCAGCGCCTGGGCGCGGTCACGGTGGAACACATCATCGAGGTCGAGGATGGCGTGAGGCTGCAGGGCTTCCACAGCCACGTGCCCGGCCCGGAGGCGCGGGGGCTGGCGCTGCTGCTGCACGGCTGGGAAGGCAGCAGCGAATCGAGCTACATGCGCCATACCGCCGCGAACCTGCTGGCCAGCGGGTTCGAGGTGTTCCGGCTCAATTTCCGCGACCACGGTGACACCCACCACCTCAACGAGGGCCTGTTCCACTCGTGCCGGCTGTCGGAAGTGGTGCAGGCGGCGCTGGAAGTGTCGCGCCGGTGCCCGGCGCGGCCCATGGTGGCCGCGGGGTATTCGCTGGGCGGCAACTTTGCGCTGCGCCTGGCGCTGTCGGCGCCTGCGGCCGGCCTGCCGCTGGTGCATGCGGCGGCCGTCTGCCCGGCCATCGACCCGTCGGCGGTGATGCGCACGCTGGAGTCCGGGTCGCCGTTCTACCACTGGTACTTCATGAAGAAGTGGCGCAGCTCGCTGCTGCGCAAGCGCGCGCTGTTCCCGCAGCACCACGACTTCGACGACGCGGTGCTGGCCCAGGACATGCGCGGGCTGACCCGCTGGCTGGTGGAGCGCCACACCACCCTGGCCGACGTGGAGAACTATTTCGACGGCTACGCCGTTGCCGGC
>NZ_JAIBFH010000105.1 GCF_019459675.1 Arenimonas sp. | reverse complement strand
GGCCCCTCAGGCGCCTGTTGCGGTTTATTCGGGGGGGGGGGGTCTCCACCGCGCGGGGGGGGGGCTCGGCGTCGTCTTTGGTGTGGGCTTGGGCGCGGGGCACCGGGGCATTGGCCGCGCCCATCCACACGAACAAGAATGCGATGCGGCGCCAGCATTGGCCTGCACTTGGCGAATGCGCCGTTCTGGAAGAGGACTGCATGGGTCTGGACTCGCTTCGGGGACACCTTCCCCTACGCGGGCCGGGCCGCGAAACGGACAGGCCCGATCCCTGCTGCCGCGTCGTTTTGCCCCTTGCGCCAGGACCTGGACCCATGGACACCGCCACCCTCGAACATCCGCCCGAAGTGCTTGCCACCGCCGCGCGCCTCGCGCCGCTGCTGATGGACGACCTGCGCAAGCACGCCCGTCGCGAGCGCCGCCGCGTGCGCGCCGGGGAAACCTTGCGCACCACCGCCCTGGTGAACGAAGCGTACCTGCGCCTGCAGCGCAGCGAAAACTGGCAGGGCGAGCTGCACTTCCTGCGCTCGGCGGCGCTGGCCATGCGCCAGGCGCTGGTGGACCACGCGCGGCAGAAGCTGGCCGCCAAGCGCGGCGGCGGCGCGGTGGATTCGATCGAGGACCACGACTTCGAGCCGTTCTGGGTCAGCGACGAGCGCATGGTCGAACTCGACGAGGCGCTGCAGCAGCTGTCCGCGCTGAATCCGCGCCTGACCCAGGTGATTGAATGCCGCTTCTTCGGCGGCTATTCCGACCTGGAAACCGCGCGCATCCTGGGCGTCACCGACCGCACCGTGCGGCGCGACTGGATCAAGGCGAAGGCGTGGCTGTTCCAGGCGCTGGGGGACTGCCCACAAGACGATAGCGTTCCCTGAGCACCGCGGCCTGCGCGCCGATGCGCGCGGCCGGCGGGCCAACGGCCGCGGCGATGCGCTCGGCTTCGCCCAGCAGCGCGGCGGCCTCGTCGCCACGTTCCTGTTCTCCGCGCACGGCGGCCATCGCCAGGCTGGCCATGGCCGTACCCGGGTGGTCGCGGCCCAGGGTTTCCAGCGCCGCGGCCAGCGCGGTTTCGGCGCTGCGTTCGGCGTCGGCGGTGCGGGCCAGCGCCAGCTCCGCTTCGGACTGGCCGCCCAGCGCGGCCACGTGGTGCAGGCTGCCGTGGCCGGCGAACTGGGCGCCCATGGCCGCGGCTTCGCGCAGTACGGGCAGGGCCTGGTCGGGCTTCTTGCCGAGCAGCAGCAGTTTGCCGTAGTTGCTCAGCAGCGCCGCCGTGGCGGCCGACGGGCCGTAGTAGCGCCGGCGCAGTTCCACCGCTTCGCGCAGCAGCGGTTCGGCCACGGCCGGTTGACCCGACGCGATCTCCACCGCGCCCCAGTTGTTCAGCGTGTTCAGGGCATCGGGTGTCTGCTGCAGCCCGATGGACTGCCACACGTCGCGCGCGGCAGCGAAAGACGCGCGCGCTTCGTCCATGCGACCTACGCCGAACAGCGCCACGCCCAGGTTGTTGTGGAAGATGCCGGTTTCACGGTGCTGCGCCCCGCTCAGTGCGATGCGCCGCTGCAGCCCCTCGCGCAGCAGCGCCACCGCACCTTCGACGTCGCCCGCCGCCTTGATCAGCTGCGATTCCAACAGGCGGCTGTCCACCAGCCGCGACTCCCAGCGCGCCAGGTCACCGCGCCAGAACGCCTGGGCCTGTGCCAGCAGCGGCCGTGCTGCATCGGCGTCGCCCTGGCGCAGCCGCACCTGCGCCAGGTCGTAGCGTCCGGCGGCGATCAGGGCCGGGTCCACGCGCGCTGCGTCGGCATTCGCCAGGCGCTCCAGCAGCGGCGCAGCGGCTTCGTAGTCGGTGATCAGGAAGTTGAGTTCGCCCAGCGCATGCAGCACCGGCGCCGCCTCGCCAGGGTCGCGGTCGAACTGGTCCTGCACGCGCTGGGCGGCGTTGCCCAACACGTCGGCGGCGGTGGCTTCGCCGCCCTTGAGCTCGCCGGCGCTGCGGAACATCAGGAACAGCGCCTGCTGCACCGCCTCCAGCCGCGCCTGTTCGCCCAGCGCCTGGTCGCGCTGGCGGGCCGCTTCGCGCGCCTGCACCACTGCGGCGCCCAGGCCGATGGCCAGGCTCAGCACGACCACGGCCGCCGCCGCCGCAGTCCATCGGTGCCGGAACAAATGCCGCGACAACCGATGCCCCGGCTGGGCCGCCCGCGCCTGTACCGGACCGCGCACCAGCGCCTGCTGCAGCTCCGTGCCGAACTGGTCGGCGGTCTGGTAACGGTGCGACGGGTCGGGCGCCAGCGCCTTGGCCAGGATCGCCTGGAGATCGGCGAACAGCGCGCGGTCTGCGCCGGTGTCGCGCCAGCGGGCCGGATCGGTGGCTTCTGCCAGCGGCATCGGCGGCGTGCCGACGATGCGTGCGATCGCCGCCACCGGCGTCAGGCCGGCGGTGTTGCGCGGCGCGCGCCCCGCCACCAGGCGGTACAGCACCGCCCCCAGCCCGTGGATGTCGGTGGCCGTGGACGTGTCGCGGCCGGTGGCCTGCTCGGGCGCGGCATAGTCCTGCGACATCGCGCCATGGTCGCCGTCCTGACCTTGCCCGGCGAGGCGCGCGATTCCGAAATCAATCAGCCGCACGCGGCCCTTGGCATCCACCAGCAGGTTGGAAGGCTTGAGATCGTGGTGCACCACCAGTTTGCCGTGGGCGTGGGCCAGCGCCTCGCAGGCCTGCTGCACCAGCTGCACGCGCTCGCGCAGCCCGGCACCCTGCGCGTCGCACCACGTGTCGATGGGCGCGCCGTCCACGTACTCCATCACCATGAAGGGCGTGCCGCCTTCCAGCAGGCTGCCGTCGATCAGCCGGGCGATGCCCGGATGGTCCAGGTGGGCGAGGATCTGCCGCTCGTTGTGGAAGTGCTGCCACGCCCGGGCGTCGGCGTGGCTGATGATCTTCAGCGCAGCGCGCTGGGTGAACTGGCCGTCGGCGCGTTCGACCTCGTAAACCTCGCCCATGCCGCCGCGGCCCAGGTGGCGCAGCACGCGCCAGGCTCCTGCGCGGTCGCCGGGGTGCAGGCAGTCTGGCGATGCCGCCGCGTTCTCGGCGTTGGATGTTGATTCGGGCTCGAGGAAGCCGCCGCTGCGGTCGGCGGCGTCGAGCAGCGCGCAGGCCTGCGCCAAGAGTTCGGGCGGCGCGTCCTGCGCCAGGATCCAGTCCCGGCGCTCGCGCTCTGGCATTTCCCAAGCGGCATCGAACAGGGCTTCCACCCGCCGCCAATCATGGCTGGAGTTCATGCGCATCCCAAGGGTGGAACAGCGTCCAGCATCGTGTTTCGTGCGGCGGCCTGCAATCGCAGACCGCCGGTAGGGGTCAGCGGGCGCCGGCCACGCCTTCGCCGCTGAGGGCGTAGCTGGGGCAGGGGGTCTTGTCCGTCGTGCGACAGGCGCCGCGACCAGGTGCCTGCAGCGTCAGGTCCAGGTCTTCGCAGCGATGGTTGTCGATCACGATCGGGCCCCACGCATCGCGGGTTTCGCCGGGCGGGATTTCGAACGGCATCACCAGGGTGCTTTCGTCGTCCACCAGGCTGCCGTCCACGGTGGTGGTGACGCGGAACTCGGCGACCACCGACTTCAGCGGCGCCTGGCTGCGGTTGGTGGCTTTGAAGTGGAGCTGGCACTGCACCGAATTGGCGGCGCCGGCACTGTTGCTGCCCTTGGTTTCGCCCTTCACGGTGAAGTCGATGCTGCCGGCGGTGGCGGACGGGCGGGCCGCGGCTTCTGGGGCCGGCGCGGCCTCGCCAGAGGGGAGGGCCGGTGCCGAGGCCGACGGGTCGTTCGCGGTCTCAGTGGCGGGCGCCTCGGGTTGGCTGCAGGCGCACAGCGAAAGAGCAATGGCGAGGGGCAGCAGGCGGCGCAGGGTCATCGTCGGAATCCGTGGCGGGGAAAGGTTCTGGAGGATTACGGCGAAGAGGGCCGGGGACCGGACATCGCGCGGGACGTCGAGGGCCATGTCCGGATCTGCAGCCTGCTCGTCGTAACTGCAGGCTCACCACCACGAGGAATGCCAAGTGCGTAGCCCGACCCTGCTTGCCTGCCTTGCCGCGCTGCTGATCGGCTGCGGTCCCGCCCCGGCGCCGTCCGGCGCTGGCGACCAGCCCTCCGCCGTCCCGTTGGGTGCCGATGTCGCCGCCCGCAGCCCATCGATCGCCGCGGGTCCGTCCTTCGGCCCTTGGAAAAACAGGCTGGATGAACTGCTGACGCTTGAACTCGCCGCCGAGGCAGCGGGCCTGCCCGCCGCGGCTGCCGAGAAGGACTATATCGACGGCCTGCCGCAGATCGCCTACACCTGGCCCAGTGATCGCAAGGAGGCTTACGGCGGCATGCAGCTGTCGAAGAAGAACCGGGTGTCCATCGCCAATATCCAGACCGGCGTGACGCCGGAATTCTTCCGCAGCCGCTTCAGGGCGGCCAGCGAAACCGAGCTGGCGCAGGTGGACAAGGAAGCCGATCGACAGGCGGCCGAGCGCGGGCTGGACAAGCCGCAAGCCGCTGACGTCAGCGACCTGGCGGCGGCCTTGAGCGCGGTCAGCCCGTCGGAGGAGCTGACCGGCGTGGGCGACTTGGCCGTGTGGGAAACCGGCGAGCACGAACAGGTGCTCTACGTGCTGTTCAACGGCAGTTCCCTGCGCATGACGGTCGACATCAGCGACGACCCCGACGCCAACCGTGCCGCCGCCGTGGCCTTGGCCCGGCGCCTCATCCAGCGCCTTTGACCCGGAGCCATCCGCCATGACCCGCACCCTGCTGGCGCTCGCCCTGTTCCCCCTGCTGTTTGCCACCGCGACCTACGCGGCCACCAACGTGCCGCGCATCGAAGACCCGCCGCGCGCCAACGTGCCGCGACTCACGGACGCGGACGATGACCTGCTTCCCGTCGAGTCCCGCCTGGGCGCGCCCACGCCGAAGGCCATCGACCCCGCCACCAAGGCTGGGAAGGGCGCCAGCGCACCCATCACAGCCACCTTCAACTATGACCTGGTCATCGGCTTCATTGGCCAGGTGCCCGACGCAGGGCTGATCACCAGTTTCTTCCACCTCGACTCGCGCAATGGCCATTTCGGCATGGACCGCGGCGGCATGGAGTCGCTGGGCAACGCGCCCGCCACGGGCGAGGGCGGCAGCTTCGATTTCCAGGTGTTCACCAATGCCGCCGACCACTACATGTACCTGCAATCCGCGGACATGGGCCCGGTGTCGATGAAGGCGGCCAGCGGCCAAGACGCATTGGGCGCCGACCTGGAGGCCTATTTCCAGGCCACCGCGTTCGAAGAAACCTTCCGCAAGACCGGCAAGGTTCGCAACATCGGCGCCAATCTCGCGGGCAAGCCCTATCGCTCGGCGGAGTACGCAGGCAGCAATCCCGAGACCGGGACGCCGCTTTCGGTGTGGCTGGCCGTGCCGGACTTCGACGTCGGCTTCTACGCGGCCACTTACTACGGCCTGGGCGTGGTGCCCCTGCCCAAGGCCAGGCAGCAGTGGCTGGTGACCCGGATGGAGGGCGACGGCGCCGTGTTTGAACTCAGCTACGTCATGCGCAAGCCCAAACAGTTTTCCGGCGCCGGCTATCGCGACCTCAGTGGCCTGATGCCCGGCATGGCGCGCTGACCATCGCGGCCCCGGGGCGGGACTTCCGCCCGGGGCTGAATTGTCGTCGCCGACCGCCCTATACTCGCTGCATGAGCGACCCCCGCGCCCACCTGCAAGACCTGCGATCCCGCATCGAAGCGGCCCCGGCCCTGCCCGAGCGTGCACAGTGGCTGGAGCTGATCGATGCCGCGGCCAAGGCCCTGCCGGTGCCCGGTGGCCCCAGTCCCGAACTGGCCCGCCTGCGCCTGGACGTCGAGGACGCCGAACATGCCCGCGACGCGGCCAACTTGCAGCGCATGAAGGTGGCCGGCCAGCTCACCACCCTGCACAAGAGCCTCGCGGCGGCCGCCCCCGAAGTGGCCGCCGGCAAGGATCCCCAGAGCGACGCCCTGCGCCGCATCGAACACCTCGCCACCCACGGCGCCTCGGCGCCCGGCGCCGTCGAAGCCGCCAGGGCGGCCGAAATGGATGCCCCGATGCCAAGCCGTGCCTTGCTTGAAGCGGTGATCGCGGGCGAACGGAAGTTCTCCAAGGCCCAGCTTGAATTCACCATCGCCGAAGCCATGGTGCTCACCGGCTGGGCCCAGACCCCGCTGGAGCTGATGGCCGAAGGCGAGCCCTGGCTGGCGGCGCTGATCCTCAAGAACCAGGGCGAGTCCGCGTAACCCCCTGCCGTTTGGCCCATGTGAGATGGTGTTGTAGTTAACTACACTACCAACTCATTCAGGCGACGCACCCGTGTTCGCCGGCCAGGGGAACCCGATGTCCGCCCACACGCTAGACCTTGCCGCGGTCACGTACCGCTACCGTGGCGGCCAGGTTGCGCTGACCGACGTCAGCCTGTCCCTGCGCACCGGCATCATCGGCCTGCTGGGCCCCAATGGCGCCGGCAAGTCCACCCTGATGCGCATCCTGGCCACCCTGGCCCGGCCCACCTCGGGCCAGGTGCGCTGGAATGGCGCCGATGTCGCCAGCCGCCCCGATCCCCTGCGCCGCACCCTGGGCTATCTGCCGCAGGACTTCGGCGTGTATCCCGCGCTCACCGCGCGGGAGTTCCTGGCCTACCTGGCCGCGGTGAAAGGACTGCACTCACGCGACATCCCCGCGCGCGTGGGCCGCTGCCTGGACCAGGTCGGCCTGGCCGACGCCGCCGACCGCCGGCTGGGTGAGTTTTCCGGCGGCATGCGCCAGCGGGTCGGCATTGCCCAGGCCTTGCTCAACGACCCGGCGCTGCTGATCGTGGACGAACCCACGGTGGGCCTGGACCCCGAGGAGCGCATGCGCTTCCGTCACCTCATTTCCGACCTCGCCGCCGACCGGCTGGTCATCCTGTCCACGCATATCGTTTCCGACGTGGAGGCCAGCGCCACTTCGCTGGCCGTGATGGCCAAGGGCCACCTGCTGTATTCGGGCGAGCCCGAAGCCCTGCTGGCCCAGGCCGCCGGCCAGGTGTGGGAATGGACCGTGCCCGCCGAACGCGTGCCCGAACTGCGCAAGACCCTGGTCACCAGCAGCTCCACGCGCCGCCCGGACGGCGTGCGCCTTCGCGTGATCGCCGCCGCCCGACCGTCAGAAGACGCCGTCGCCAGTGCGCCCGACCTCGAAGACGCCTACCTGTGGCTGCTCAATCGCGCCGGAGGGGCGTGACATGGAGAAACTGCGCCGCTTCCAGGCCATCGTGGTGGCGGACCTGCGCGAGCGCACGCGTGCGCTGCGCTTCTGGGCGATCCTGGCCATCGTGGCCGCGCTCACGTGGTGGTGCTTCCCGGCGGCGGAATCGCAGCAGGTGGCGGTGGGCGTCGGCGCCGCGCGCGCCCGCTATTCCAGCGCCTGGGCCGGCCTGACCCTGGGCCTGATGTATTCGACCATGCTGGCGTGGCTGGGCTTCTACCTGGTGCGGGGCACGCTGGTGCGCGATTTCGACAGCCGCGTCTGGCAGCTGCTGGTGGCCACGCCGATGACGCGCGCCGGCTACCTGCTGGCGAAGTGGGCCAGCCACATGGTGGTGTTCTTCGTGGTGCTGGCGGTGGGCCTGGCCGTGGGCGTGGTGGCGCAGTGGGTGCGCGCCGAAGACCGCGCGCTGGACCTGGTGCAGATGGTGAAGCCGGTGCTGGTGCTGACGCTGCCGGCGCTGGCCTTGACCGCCTTCTTCGCGATTGCGTTCGACATGGTGCCGATGCTGCGCCGCACCGGCGGCAACGTGCTCTATTTCTTCGTGTGGCTGTTCTTGTTCGCGGCCATGGTCACCACGCTCGATCCCGAGGCCTCGGCGTGGGCGCGGCAGACCGCGCTCAGCGATCCCAGCGGCATCACCCTGGTGCAGCGCGACATGATGCAGCGCCTGCCGACGTTGGCCCCGGGCGTGGACGTGGACCAGATGACCATCGGCATGAACCAGCTCGACCGGCCGGTCACGCTGTTCAACTGGATGCACTGGTCGGTGGGCTGGGGCGACCTGGGCGGCCGCGCGCTGTGGGTGCTGGTCGCGATGCTGGCCACCGTGGCGCTGGCGCCCATCGTCGACTGGGCCGCGGCGCGCACGTCGTCGGCAAAACCGGCGGCGCGCCCGGGTCGCCGCCTGCGCTGGCTGGAGGCGCTGCTCCGGCCGCTGGAATCCTTCAATGCCGGTCGGCTGCTGGCGTCCGAGCTGCGGCTGATGCTGCGCCAGCGACGCCTGTGGTGGTGGGGCGCGCTGCTGGTGTGCTGGGGCCTGCAGCTGGGTGCGCCGGTGCTGGTGCAGACCGGTGCGGTGATCGTGGCCTGGATGATCAGCCTGGACCTGTTCGCGCGCAGCCTGCTGCGCGAGCGCGAAACCGGCACCGCCGCACTGGTGATGACCGCCCCCCGCGCCAGCGCACGCCTGTTGACGGCGCGCACTGCGGCCGCGGTGCTGGTCGCGGTGCTGTCGGCGCTGCCGGCCCTGGTGCGCTGGTCGCTGCAGTCGCCGCCGGTGGCACTGTCACTGCTGGTCACGGCGCTGGGCGTGGCGCTGGCCGGCCTTGCGCTGGCGGCGGTGTGCCGCAGCCCGCGGCCTTATGAGCTGGCAATGGTGTTCCTGGCTTACCTGGGCGTGCAGGGCGCTGGGCCGCTGGCCTTCCAGCTCACCACGCCGACGGCCACGGCCGTCACCGCACTGGTCACGCTGGCCTTGGCCGCTGTACTGATGCTCAGCTGGCCCGGGGTGAACAAGACCGGGGGCGCCCTCGTGGCAGCCGCATGACCACGCCCGCCCGGCGGCCGTCCGGGGCCGGCCCGGTGCCGCCCGATCGTGGCGAGATCACTCTGTAGACTCGTCTGCCCAAGCCCCCGACCCACGGCGAAACGACCATGCTCAGACCCCTTGCGCTGCTCACCTGCCTGGCCGCGTCTGCGGTGGTGCAGGCCGAGGTGGTTTCCGTGGAGGTGGCCAGCCGGCAAGCCTGGGCCGATGGCCGGGCTTTTGGCGCGGTGGGCGCCTACGAAGTGCTGCGCGGCACGGTGCACTACGCCATCGACCCCCGCAGCGCGTCTGCACGCAACGTCACCGATATCCGCCATGCCCCGGTCAACGCCCGGGGCCTGGTGGAATATTCCGGCCCGTTCCTGGTCATTCGCCCGGTCGACGCCGCCCGCGGCAACCACACCACGCTGGTGGAGGTGGCGAACCGCGGCAACACCCAGATGAACGGCCTCTTCTTCAGGACCGGAAGCGGATTCGACCTGATGGCCGCGACGCCTGCGGCCACGTTGACGGAATCGACGTTCTTCGAGCTGGGCTACACGGTGGCATGGGTGGGTTGGCAGGCGAAGCTGAAGCGGGAACAGTTTGGCCTGCAGGTGCCTGTCGCGAACGTGCATGGGCCTGTCAGGGCGACGTTTGGCACGCGTGACATGACGCCCGACCGCCGGGCTTACGACCTGGCGCAGAACGGTTACTACTGCGCACGCGATGCCGCGCAGCCCAAGGCCGTGCTCCGCACCCAAACCAGCTTCGACGACCCCGGCCAGGTGGTGGCGCGCAGTGCCTGGCGCTTCGCGGCGGCCGATGACGGCGCGCCGGGCAGTGCAGCGTGCCGCATCGAAATCGATGGCGTGCCCGCCACCGGGTATTCCCATTTCAGCCTGGTCTACGAGGGCGAAAAGCCCGCGGTGGCGGGATTGGGACAGGCCGCCTTCCGCGATTTTGCCTGGCACCTGAGGGACCGCCGGGTCCCGTCCGAACTCAACCAAAGGCCGCAGGACGCGAAGGCCGTGCTGGCGTACGGCTATTCGCAGGGCGGTCGTTTCCTGCGTGACTCGTTTTACGGCGGCTCCAACACGGGCCCGGGCGGCATTAAGTTATACGACGGCATGCTGGTGACCGCGGCCGGCGCC
>NZ_JAIBFH010000093.1 GCF_019459675.1 Arenimonas sp. | reverse complement strand
TACGCCAAGGGCGACAAGCTGTACGTCCCCGTGGCACAGCTGCAGCTGGTCAGCCGCTACTCCGGCGCCTCGCCCGACCTGGCGCCGCTGCATTCGCTGGGCGGCGAGCAGTGGGACAAGGCCAAGCGCAAGGCCGCCGAGAAAGTACGCGACGTTGCCGCGGAGCTGTTGGAAATCCAGGCCCGTCGCCACGCACGCGTCGGCCTGGCCCTGCAGGTGGACCGGGCGATGTACGAGCCGTTCGCGGCCACGTTCCCGTTCGAGGAAACCCCCGACCAGCTGGCAGCCATCGACGCCGTCATCGTCGACCTGGGCAAGCCCCAGCCGATGGACCGCGTGGTCTGCGGCGACGTCGGCTTCGGCAAGACCGAAGTGGCGGTGCGCGCGGCCTTCGTCGCCGCCACGGCCGGCAAGCAGGTCGCCATCCTGGTGCCCACCACCCTGCTGGCCGAACAGCACTACCGCAACTTCCGCGACCGTTACGCCGACTGGCCGCTGCGGGTGGAAGTGCTCAGCCGCTTCAAGTCGGCCAAGGAAATCAAGGCCGCGCTGGTGCAGCTGGAAGAAGGCACCATCGACGTGATCGTCGGCACCCACCGCCTGCTGCAGGGCGACGTGAAGTTCAAGGACCTGGGCCTGGTGGTGGTGGACGAGGAGCAGCGCTTCGGCGTGCGCCAGAAGGAAGCACTGAAGGCCCTGCGCGCCGAAGTGCACCTGCTCACCCTGACCGCCACGCCGATCCCGCGCACGCTCAACATGGCGATGAGCGGCCTGCGGGAACTGTCGATCATCGCCACGCCGCCGGCGCACCGGCTGGCCGTGCAGACGGTGATAACGCCCTGGGACCCGGTGCTGCTGAAGGAAGCGTTCCAGCGCGAGCTGGCGCGCGGCGGCCAGGTCTATTTCCTGCACAACGAAGTGGACACCATCGAAAAGATGGCCCGCGACATCCAGGAGCTGGTGCCCGAGGCGCGCCTGCGCATTGCCCACGGCCAGATGCCCGAGCGCGAGCTTGAACAGGCCATGCTCGACTTCCACCGCCAGCGCTTCAACGTTCTGGTGTGCCCCACCATCATCGAATCGGGCATTGACATCCCCAGCGCCAACACCATCATCATCCACCGCGCCGACCGCTTCGGCCTGGCCCAGCTGCACCAGCTGCGCGGCCGCGTGGGCCGTTCGCACCACCGCGCGTATGCCTACCTGGTGGTTCCGGACAAGAAGACGCTGACGCCCGACGCCGAGAAGCGCCTGGAGGCGCTGGCGTCGCTGGAGGAACTGGGCGCGGGCTTCCCCCTGGCCACGCACGACCTGGAAATCCGCGGCGCCGGCGAACAGCTGGGCGAAGACCAGAGCGGCCAGATGGCCGAGATCGGTTTCTCGCTGTACACCGAACTGCTGGCGCGCGCGGTGGCCTCGATCAAGTCCGGAAAGCTGCCCGACTTCGACCCGGCAACGCGCCACGGCGCCGACGTCGAGCTGCACATCCCGGCCCTGATCCCCGAGGATTATCTGCCCGACGTGCACGCGCGCCTGACGCTGTACAAACGCATCGCCGGCGCCCGCGACGACGACGCGCTCAAGGAGCTGCAGGTGGAGATGGTGGACCGCTTCGGCGTGCTGCCCGACCAGGCCAAGCAGCTGTTCGCCGTTGCCGAGCTGAAGCGGGCGGCAACCCCGCTGGGCATCCGCAAGCTCGAGCTGGGCCCCACCGGCGGCCGCGTGACGTTCCTGCCGCAGCCCACGCTGGACCCGATGTCGGTGATCCGCCTGATCCAGTCCCAGCCCAAGGTCTACGGCATGGACGGCCAGGACAAGCTGCGTATCCGGATGGAGCTTCCCGACGCCGCGTCGCGGCTGCGCACTGCACGCGGGCTGCTCGCCCTGCTGGCCAAAGGCTGAATCGCTATGTTGACCGGACTCATGCTGCTCGCCCTGGCCCTGCCCGCCGCCGCGCCGGCGCAGGCGCCCGACGCCACCGTCGTGGTGGTGGTGCGCCACGCCGAAAAAGCCACCGACGACCCGCGTGATCCCAGCCTGAGCGAAGCCGGCGTTGCGCGCGCCCGGGCACTGGCACAGCGCCTGGAAGGTACGGGCCTGGACGCCGCTTACGCCACGCAGTACCAACGCACCCAGCTGACCGCCGCGCCGGCCGCGCAGCAGGCCGGCATCGTCGTGCGGGTGCGCCCGGCCGGCCCGGACAGTGCCGCCAGCTACGGCCCGGACCTGGCGCGCGACCTGCGCGCACTGCCTGCCGGCAGCACCGCGCTGGTGGTCGGCCACAGCAATACGGTGCCTGCCATCATCACCGCCATCAGCGGCCAGCCCGCGCAGGAAATGCCGGAAACCGAATACAGCCGCTACACCGTGATCGTGCTCGATGCCGACGGCCGCGCACGCGTTTTCACCTCGACGTACTGAGCACAACCCAGCGTTGCGGCCATGTGCCGACGCCGCGTGGCATGCTGGTTTTTTCCGCTTGCAAGGAAACCGCCATGACCCTGCTCATCCCGCCACGCGTCCATGACGTGGGCGGCGGCTTCACGGTCAAGCGCCTGCTGCCGCACGCCAGCAGGCGCAGCGTAGGCCCCTTCGTTTTCTTCGACCATATCGGCCCCGCCGTGATCAAGCCCGGCCATCCAATGCAGGTGCGACCGCACCCGCACATCGGCCTGGCCACGGTGACCTACCTTTGGGAAGGCGCGATCATGCATCGCGACAGCCTGGGGTCGGCGCAGGAAATCTCGCCGGGCGACGTCAACTGGATGACCGCCGGCCGCGGCATCGTCCACTCCGAGCGCACGCCTGAGCGCCTGCTGGACAGGCCGCACCGCATGCACGGGCTGCAAACCTGGGTGGCGCTGCCGAGGGGCCACGAGGAAGTGGCGCCGGCGTTCACCCACCATCCGGCGGCCACTTTGCCCGTGGTGGACGTGCCGGGCGCGCGGCTCACCATCGTCGCCGGCCATGCCTTCGGCCAACGTGCGCCGGCCGAGGTGCTGGCTGAAACGCTGTACGTGTCGATGGACCTGCAGGCAGGCTGCGCCCTGGTGATACCGGCCGAACACGGCGAACGCGCGCTGTACCCCGTGGAAGGCCAGTTGGAACTCGACGGTGTGCCGCTGCCGGCCGAACATCTCACGGTGCTCGATCCCGGCACACAACCGCGGCTGACCGCCCGCACCGACGCCCGCGTGATGCTGCTGGGCGGCGAGCCGCTGGATGGACCGCGCTTGATCTGGTGGAACTTCGTGTCCCATTCGCGCGAACGGATCGAACAGGCCAAGGCCGATTGGAAGGAAGGCCGCTTCGGCCAGGTGCCGGGCGAAACCGAGTCCATCCCCCTGCCCGACCGCTGACCGCTTCCCCGGCCGGGCGGCGGGATCAGAAACGTCCGGCCTGGAAGTCCTCGAAGGCCTGGCGGATCTCGGCTTGGGTGTTCATCACGAACGGACCATAGCGCGCGACCGGCTCGTTCAGCGGCCGGCCCGCCACCAGGATCAGGCGCGTGCCGTCCTGCCCGCCCTGCACCGCGATGCGCTCGCCGGGCCCGAACACCAGCAGCTCGCCCTTGGCGCCGTTGGTCGCGGCGTCGCCTTCACCGAAGCGCGCCGCGCCCTCGAACACGTAGGCGAAGGCCGAATGCCCCTCGGGCACCGGCTGCTCGAAGCGCGCGCCGGCCTGCAGGCCGATGTCCAGGTACAGCGGATCGGTAGCCGGCTGGGCGATGGCGCCCTGGTGTGCCCCGACCCGCCCGGCGATCACCTTCACCCGCACGCCGGGGGAAACCTCGGTCTCGGGAAAATGGTCCGGCCCGTATTCCTGGTAGCGCGGCGCGGTCATCTTCTCGCTGGCGGGCAAGTTCACCCACAGCTGGAAGCCGCGCATGCGGCCCTGTTCCTGCTCGGGCATCTCCGAATGCACGATGCCGCGGCCGGCGGTCATCCACTGCACGCTGCCGGGCACCAGCACGCCCTCGTTGCCGTGGTTGTCCTTGTGCCGCATGCGGCCGTCGAGCATGTAGGTCACCGTTTCGAAACCACGGTGCGGGTGCGATGGAAAGCCCGCCAGATAGTCCTCGGGCCGATCGGTGCCGAACTCGTCCAGCATCAGGAACGGATTCAGGTCGGGCAGCTGGGGCGTGCCGATCACGCGCACCAGCTTCACGCCGGCGCCATCGGACGCGGGCATGCCGCGGAGCTTGCGGAGCACGGGGCGAAGGCTGGACATCAGGCACTCCTGAAAGGATGGGATGGTCCCAATCTATGGCCGACAGCGCCCGATCACAGCGCCTGCCCCGCAACGCAGGGTTGCATGGCCACGGGCCGCGCGCTCCCGACGTCCGGGATCGTGCCAGAAGCGCGTTCAAACCTTTAAGACCCCCCGTGACGTCCGCCATGGCCCCCAGCGTGAGCTCCCCTGACCGTCTTGACCGGCCAGCGCCGACGGCGGCCGGCCCGGCCCAAACCGGCCGACTGCCGACCCTGTTGGCGCCCCGGGTTCAGCTGCGCTGGATGGACGCACGGGACCTGGAAGACCTCTACGCCGTCTATTCCGATCCCGAGGTCGTGCGCTACTGGAGCCACACCGCCTGGCCCCACCGTGACGAAGCCAGCATTTACCTTGAAGCCATCGAGCGTGGATTCCAGGCCGGCCATCTTTACCAGTGGGGCATCGCCCTGCGCGGCAGCAACCAGGTGATTGGCACGACAACGCTGTATGCCGTCGACCACGCCCAGGGTCGCGCCGAGATCGGCTTCGCACTGGCGCGCGGCCACTGGGGCCATCGCTACGCGCGCGAGGCGCTAACCGTCCTGTTCGAACACGCCTTCGGCGCGCTGGCGCTCCGGCGCATCGAGGCCGACGTTGATCCGCGCAACCATGCGTCGCTGCACACGCTCGAAGCGCTGGGCTTCCGGCGCGAGGGCTACCTGCGCCAACGCTGGCAGGTGGCGGGTGAACTGCAGGACAGCATCGTGATGGGCCTGTTGGCCAGCGACTGGCCGCCGCCGCCGTGAAGCCGCGCGGCGCGCCCGCGCCGCGTTGACAGCCCCGGGCGCCGCGCCGCCCATGAGGGGTTGCACCCCACCGCGCCCCCCCTGCCCCGGCGCCGGACTTT